>JADFLK010000307.1 GCA_022564455.1 Bacteroidota bacterium | reverse complement strand
TCTGCTGGTGGTGGGTGTGACATCCAGTCTCTCCAATGCACTCATTATGCGCTTCGTGACTCCTGCGGCAGACGCAGGCTTACTCTCCATGCCGGGGATGTACGGCGACGATCAAGAGCTTGGAGCACGCACCAAGGCTCTTCGCGAGGCGTATGTCTGGGTGCGCACTCACACGCCGGAGAGCGCAATCATTCAGCACAATCCCCAGCCCGGAGTCGTCCGAAGGGAAGGTGGCTTCGCCTTTGCACCTGCGCTATACGGCCACCGCCATGCCGTAGCGTACGACGACGACATGGGCACGATGTACGGTGTCACGCATTCTGTTTACGATCCGGTAGCCGAGGAAGTCGCCTCGGTTTTCGAGCAGCCCGATGCAGCGAACGCTGCTGCGGTGGCCTCCCGCTGGGGAATAGATGCCTTCGTTGTCGATGATCGCGACCCCGTTTGGGACGACACAACCAGTTGGGTCTGGACTCAGCCTGCCGACTTTTCCAATGAGCGCGTGCGTGTTTTTCTCGATCCGGTACGGATGACGCCCGACGCCCGATAGCCTGGCAACGGAACCACGTACCGTACAATATCCGAACTATGTCTGACCGTCCGATCCGCGTTCTGTTTGTCTGTCTCGGCAACATCTGCCGGAGTCCACTCGCCGAGGGTGCCTTCAGGAAGATGGTGGTGGAGGCCGGTTTCGAAGACCGTTTCGAGATCGACTCGGCCGGAACGGGCCAATGGCATGTGGGGCAAAAAGCGGACGCCAGGATGCGCTCAACGGCGAAGAGACGGGGTGTTGATCTGGATGACATAAGGGCCCGGCAGGTAGCTCGCGGCGATCTCCATCAGTTCGATCACATCTTCGCTATGGACCGCAGCAACCTGCACGACATGCTTTACCTCGACCCCGACGGCGACCACAGCACGCGCGTCCGCCTCTTCCGCGAATTCGACCCCGAGCCTGATGACTACCAGGTGCCTGATCCTTACTACGGCGGCCCCAATGGCTTCGACAACGTGTTCGATATTGTAGAGCGCACGTCCGAGGCCATTCTGGATCGGTTTAGGGAGATATACGGGTTGTGATTATTCAGTCTGCAAATGGTTGTGTAGGGGCACGGCATACCGTGTCCGGAAACCATCCGGGCGCTACACCATGATTCCCGAACCCGTCGCCGACTCCATCCAGCCCATCACGGGTTCAATCCAGCACACGAGGTCTATCGGCGGCGGATGCATCGCCCACGCCACACGTGTTGAGGCTGCGCGTGGCGTCTTCTTCCTGAAATGGGCGGAAGGGGAGGCGGCCCGCGCCTTCGAGGCTGAGGTGGAGGGTTTGCGCGCGCTTCGAGCGGCGGCAATTGGACATGATCTCATTATTCCCGAACCGCTTGCCGCGCAAAACGCCGGCGCTGAGCCAGGCTATCTGTTACTGGAATGGATCGAGCACGGCACCGCCCATCCTGCCGACTGGCGCCGCTTTGGCAATGCACTTGCCGCACTCCATCACACCAAGATTCCTGCAAATGAAGGCGCCCCGTATGGTTACGCCGTAGATAACTGGATTGGAAGCAAGCTGCAACGCAACGGCTGGATGTCGTCGTGGCCGGAGTTCTTTGGAGAAAAGCGGCTGCAAGCACAGGCCGAAACGGTTCGAAAGCACGGCGCATGGAATGCTGCCTGGGACGCGTCGCTTAACCATCTCATCGAGCGTCTCGGTGAGATTCTGCCAGAGGCGCCGCAGCCCTCGCTCCTCCACGGCGACCTGTGGGCCGGCAACGCCCTCGCCACGGCTGACAGCCGCTTCGCCCTCATCGACCCGGCCGTATACATAGGCCACCGCGAGGCCGATCTGGCCATGACCGAGTTGTTTGGCGGCTTCGCTCCGGGCTTCTACGAAGGCTACAACGAGGCGTGGCCGCTGGAATCTGGCTACCCCGAGCGACGCGATATCTATCAACTCTTCCATTTGATCAATCACCTCACGCATGGGCCGGGTTATGCTGGGCAGGTTGAACGAATGCTACAGAGATTTGGAGATTTGTAGGGACACGGCATGCCACATCCGCCCACGATTAGGGAATCCGAAATTCCTCAAGCGTCTCCAGCACCATGTCCGGTTTGTGCTCCGCATTCTCATCTACCGTGAAATGGCCAGTTGCTACACCCACCGTGGTTGCGCCGATTGGTTTTCCGCACTCGATGCCACGCGGCGTGTATTCGATTACAATGACATCCTTGCCCGAAAACGTCCGGCCCGTGTGGGCGGCGGCACGATCGACGGCGAATTGCGGAAGGTGATTCCGTTCCTCCGCATCGCATCCGAACGCCCCAAACAGGGAAGAACCCGTCGAGGCTGATTTGCGATAGCTTTGAGGTAGGCCATCTCCCGCACGTTTCCGGTGAGGAGTCCAAGCTGCGTGTCTTCTTGGCTATGAAGGTGCTGGACGAGTTCGATGGTGCCGGGCAGCCTTCGGACATCAGAAGTGGTTAGAAATCCTGATGCGGCCTCTTTGTGAGGGGGACTTTTATCGTCTCTGGCTGGAGGGTAATTTCTGGCTCCTCCAACCTCTTTCATTCTGCCATGCACGAGAGAACCGTCGCCACCAAACGCCTCCACAATTTTTCCGCGGGCCCAGGCGCACTTCCCGCTGAGGTGATGGAGGAAGTCCGCGACGAGTTGCCCGTCTACGGCGACCTTGGCTCGTCGGTAATGGAGATCAGCCATCGCTCGCCCACGTACACGGCCATCAACGAGTCGGCGAAGGAACGTATGAAGGCGCTGCTCGGCATGGGCGACGACTGGCACGTGATGTTCCTGCAGGGCGGCGCGTCAATGCAGTTCTACCAGGTACCGCTCAATTTTCTGCCCGCCGGGGGCTCGGCCGACTACGTCAACACCGGCTCGTGGAGCACGAAGGCCATCAAGGAGGCGAAGCGGTGCGGGAACGTCAACGTGGTTGCAACGAGCGAGGACGCCAACTTCAACTACATCCCGGAGCAGAGCGCGTGGCAGACGGACCCGAACGCCGCGTACCTCCACTTCACGAGTAACAACACGATATTCGGTACTCAGTTCGCCGAGGATCCCACGGCCGACGTGCCGCTCGTCTGCGACGTTTCGAGCGACTTCCTCAGCCGCCCGATCTCGGTTGATCGCTACGGACTTCTTTACGCCGGCGCTCAGAAAAACATCGGCCCGGCGGGTGTTACGGCCGTGATGATCCGCGAGGATTTCCTCCAGACCAAGAACATTGACCTGCCCACGATGCTCGACTACGGTACCCACGTAAACAAGCTTTTCAACACGCCGCCCGTGTTCGCCGTTTACATCGTGGAGAAGGTGCTGCGGTGGATCGAGAAGAACGGTGGCCTGGAGGGCATGGTGGCCCGGAACGGCGAGAAGGCGGCCACCCTCTACGGCGCCATCGACGCCACGGATTTCTACACCGGCACGGCACAGGGCGGCTCGCGCTCGAAGATGAATGTGACGTTCCGCCTGCCGAGCGAAGACCTCGAAGCCCGGTTCATCGAAAAGGCGAAAGGCGAGGGGCTACTCGCCTTGAAAGGCCACCGCTCCACTGGT
>JADFLK010000306.1 GCA_022564455.1 Bacteroidota bacterium | reverse complement strand
GCTCAACCAGATTCAGCTTTTCCCTCAGGACGAGCCGGACTACTTCGCGGTGGTGGGGAGGAACGGGATCCGCGGCGGCGGTTTCTCCAGCCGCCTGTTTCAGACCGTCCGCACCGACCTCGGCCTCGCCTACGCCGTTTGGGGCAACTACTCGGCCGACTACGAGACGCCCGGAGTGTTCTACGCGGGCACGTTTACGAAGAGCGAGACCACCACCGACGCCGTCCGCGCCATGCAGGACGTGATCGCGTCGATGCGGACCACGGCGCCCTCCGGGGAAGAACTGTACCAGGCCAGGGAGGCTTACCTGAACTCGTTCGTGTTCAACTTCGACACGAAGCAGGAAGTCCTGAACCGCCGGATGACGTATGCCTACTACGGCTACCCGGCCGACTTCGTGCAGCAGATCAAGGCCGGCGTCGAGGCCGTCACGGCCGAAGACGTGCAGCGCGTGGCGCAGCAATACCTCCACCCGGACGAAGCCCATGTCCTCGTGCTCGGCAACCCCGAAGACTTCTCCGAACCCGTATCGGCGCTGGGCGAGGTGGAGGAGATCGACATCACCATCCCGCTCACGCAGCCGGGAGCGGAAGCCACCGTTCCGGAAGGAAACTGATTGCGTCTGCGTACAAAATCGTCAATACCTTCCGCTTCGTTATTCCCGGCAGGTACTTGTTTTCTGTGTGTCGTGAGCCTTTCGTTTGTGTTGCCCTGGCGTGGCTCCTCGCCGCTCCTGTTCTCGCGCAGGAGGTAGAAGTCCACGCGCCCCACGTGACGCTGGAGGGGTGGGTTCACGATCTGCGGGTGGCCGCGTGGGATCGTTCAGGTGCGGTTGGCGGGATGTACTTCGACCGCGGGGTATTCCGCTACCGCACGCCGCGCATGGACCACGAGTACGGCCTCGACAAGTTCACGGTAGGCTTTACTCTCGCCGAAGACGCGGATTTTTACGCATATCGAAATGGCTTCCGGTCGCGTGCCGTGAGCGTCACAACATCTGATTTTGCCGCGCTCACGCAGCTTCACGTCACGACTCCGCTGGGCGAGTTTATTGATCTGCGCATCGACGCTGAGCTCCAGGACGACTTTGAGGCCAGGCGCCTTGCCCTTCGGCTGGGGTACGAGGTGGAGGTTGTCGAGGGCCACCGTGTTGGGTTTGCGCACTCGCTGGCCCGCGCGAAGCCGGATATGGATTTCGGCCTCTACTACCGCTACCAGGGCGCGCACGGCCTGGTGGCAGAAGCCGAGGTTGCAGCGCTGGATGGCCTGAACAACATGATCGACGGCCTGACGGCCTCGCCGTTCAACCGAGACACGCTGAGGAATTACAGCACCGCGCCCTACATGTTTACGGCGCGTATAGCCTCCCGTATCGTGCCGCGATTCCGTGGGGAGGTTGCGCTTGGCATTCAATCGCGCTCGGTGGCGAACGTGCGCTCCCTCAGCCACGACAGCCTGCGTTTCACCTACGAGGATGCATTTCGGTACGCCGGATTCCTCGTGGAAAGCGATGCCTGGCCGGGACATCTTACCACAGGCGCCGTTGCTCAATTCACATCGTCCACCACAACGCGTCGGGCCGATCCGGACGCCCTCAACCCCGCCGACTACACCACCCGCCAGCCCTACAGCCGCCTGGGCGCGTTTGCCCTTGGCCGGTGGGGGCGGATGCACGCGGAGACCTGGCTGTACTACGATCATTACACGGACGAGCAGGAGGGGACGCTGTTCGGCGGCGCGAGCATCGACGGGCCGTACCTGTTCGAGGAAACCCGAACGTGGCTGCGGGCGGAGGTCGGCGCGGTGACGGGAATCGGGCTGGGCGCTACCATCAGCTATCTGGCCGATCTTCGAAGCTTTCCGAAAGGAGAGGGATTGGACGACCGATATCTCGCGTTCATCCCACACCGTCCGAACCATCGCCTGACACTCAAGCTCAGCTACCACTTCTCGGATCGCGCCGTTTTCGACGGAGGTGCGAGCCTTGATCTCGACAACGACCACTTTTTCCCCGACCCCACCTCACGAAACCGCTACGACGGTATCTACCTCCGTCTCCGCGCAAACTGGTAATCGGCACGTTCTCCCCCGATATTACGGGATTCCACCATTCTGGCAGCTCCTCATGCGCGTCTTACCCCTTCTCACCGTTGTTTTCATTGCCGTACCGCTTGCGGCCCAGGCCCCGGCCGTCGTATCGGTATCGCCGACATCCGGCTATGTTGGTTCGGATGTCGACACCGACATCGTCGTTCAGTTCGACGAGGCGCTGGACCCTGGCACTGTTACGTCAGAATCGTTCCGCGTTTTCGGCCGGTGGTCTGGCCCGGCGGCGGGTTCTTTTTCGTTTGAAAATGGAAACCAGACTATCCGTTTCTCTCTGACAGAACCCTGTGCGTTTGGGGAAACTGTTACGGTCATGATGTCAAAAGCCATTACGGACGCAGGGGGGACGCCGATGGATCATGCCTACTCGTGGTCGTTCTGGACTACCTCCACCCACCTCAACCAGATCGACTTTCAGGAAACGTCATTCATGAGTTTGCGAGAAGGGGGCGAGGGCCACATTCAGAGCTACGGCGCCTATGCCGGCGACATCGACAACGACGGCTGGAGCGACCTCGTCGTGCCCAACGAGATCCCGGCCGACGTGCGCGTGCTGCTCAACGACGGCAACGGCACGTACTCGAGTTTTGCAATCTTCCCTCTGCCGAACGGCGGCTTACCCAGCACTAACGAGGGCGGCGACTTCAACGAGGACGGCAACATCGACATTGCTGTGGGGAACGGTAGCAACGACCGCCTGAGCGTTATGTTGGGCGATGGGACCGGCGGCTTTCCGAGCATCATTTCGTACCAGACTACAGGATCTCAGGTTCGCGGCGTAGCTGTTCTGGATGCAAACGGCGACGGCCACGAAGACCTGGTGACGGCCAACCGCTCGAACGGGACGCTGTCCTATTTCGAAGGGAACGGCGACGGCACATTCCAAGCGGCCGTGAACATTGAGCCGGGAGGATCCGGCGCAACTTCTCTGGCTGCCGCGGATGCCAATGGCGACGGGATCATGGATCTCTTTGTAGGGGCGCTGAACAGCAACGAGATCATTCTGATGCTCGGCGACGGCGAAGGGGGCTTTTCGGTCTCTGATGCTATCGACACCGAAGGCGCTCCGTGGATGCTTGCTGCCGGCGACCTGAATGGCGATGGAAATATCGATGTCGTTGCAGCCGGCTCTAGCGGTAATGTGGCGGACGTGGTCTTCGGGGATGGAGCAGGGGGGCTGGAATCGACCGAATCCTATGCGTCGGGCTCCTTTACCCTTGCCATCGACCTAAGTGATCTCGATGGCGATGGCGACCTGGATATGATCTCCAGCAACTACAGCTCGGGCGACTTTTACGTCTTTGAGAACGACGGAACCGGATTCTTTTCGCACGTTCAGACGCTGTCGGTCGCCGGTGCGGGTTCGTGCATAATCGCCCACGACCGAGACAACGACGGCACGGTAGAGCTTACTGGGGTCGATGAGGACACAGACCGGCTGTATTTCTACGAGTAGATCGGAACGGTAGCGAACGAG
>JADFLK010000305.1 GCA_022564455.1 Bacteroidota bacterium | reverse complement strand
TTCGGTTTCTTCGCCGCCGCCACGAGAGATCATGCGCATCGTGACTTCCTCGTCTTGAGCATGCGAGATCAACAGACCGTCTACCTCGCGGTAGTCGCGGTACTTGACGAGTTCGGGTTCGGAGCCCTCGCCCCCACCCGCCGAAATTCGTTCAGCGGCCAGCAGAAGGAGGCTTTCCTGATCGTAGTACCGCCGTAGCGTGGTTCCGCCGACCTCTACGGACACGACGTAGGCATCGCTTCCTTCAAACGACTCTGTCGTCAGGCCAGTGAGCATGTAATCAGGGTTGTTGAGAATCGCAAGTTCAGCGCATGCACTTTCAAGTGCTAGCGACGGCACCAGAGGCAGATCGCGTCGGCCCATCGGCCCAGCCTCTACCCACGAGGCGTCAGGCGTTCTAACCCGCGTCACGTTCATGGCGCCCATCGGCGTGTCCATCTCGGAGGTGTTGTGCAGGTAACCAGGGTACCGAATGCTCTCAACGAAGGTCGCGGTCATCTTGCCGCTGCCCATCGGGCTATCCGAGATGCGTACGCCCTCCATTCGTAAAGTATGGACAGCCGCCCAAGCCGCTCTTCCGCCGATGGCTTCAATGTTGGCTTCCAGGACTTCTTCGGGTGATTCTAGGAGGGCTTTTGCCGAGTCCTTGTTTGCCTGTGCAATCGCTGCGGGCGCAAGCAGGAGAAGGACGATAAGCGTGGCGAATAGGTGATGCATGATTACGGTCAGGTGAGTTTGGGATGTGTCCAGAACGATGCGATTCTTGGATGTAGTGTCTACAATTTAGCGGAAGCGCGAGAAGAGCTCCCACACGGCTTTCAATCCGTCGAAGTCGTGGAGCGCGCTGCTCCGGCCTTTCCTCCCGGGATTTTCAGGCATGTCGGGATATCGTGGATGACATCCTATGATACACCGTCCGACCCCACCTCACCTGCCTTCTCAAATACAGGCAGTAGGAGTTGCGTCACCCCTGCGGCAGGTACTGCGCCGGAATCGGATTGTCCTCGCTTTCGCCTTCCCAGAAGATGTTTACAATCCACCAACGACCGTCTTTGTTGAGGAGTTGGATGCTGTTTATTCCGCGTTGGAATGGTTCCTCATCATCTTCGTTCCACCGGCTCTCGTAGGTACTGAACACGTGTGCAATTTGGGCGAACTGCTCCACAGTTCGGGCCGTCTCTATTTCAAAGAAACCGCGTTCACGAGCGCCATTCCAGATCGTTTCGACGTATTCGGTGGCTGTCCAGCTCACCACGGCCTGGTCGCCTTCCTGGTTGAAATACGTAGCAGACAGACGAGCGTTCTCGACGAACAAAGGATCGAAGGTCTCGCGGTCGATCTCGAATCCTTCCGGCCCCGAAATTGATTGATAAAGTGCCTCGATAGTACCCTCGATGGTGGTGAGGTCGTAGAGGACACTGTTCTGGCTGGAAACAGGGAGGGCCGTGGCAAGGACAATCGCTGTAAACAGGAAGCGGCGCATGGGGAAGAGGAAAGGTGGACGAGGGCGGAGTGCTAATATATTAACACAAGTCTTGAGCTACGCTTGCCGAGATCACATGTTACACGGATCGAGCCAGCCCGCCGTCCACGCGGATGTTTTGACCGGTGATGTACCCTGCGTCTTCGGAGAGCAGAAAAGCGACGGTCTTTGCAATTTCCTCCACACTACCCTGACGCTTCAGAGGGATAGCCTCGCGGAGCGCGTCGGTCGTTTCGTAGGTCTCTATGTAGCCGGGAAGCACGTTGTTCATGCGGATGCCTGCAGGGCCGTAGCGATCGGCGTACATCTTTGTAAATGAACCAAGCGCCGCCCGAAGTGAAGACGATACAGGAAAGTCCAGCGACGGCTCGAAGGCCGCAAACGTCGAGACGTTGACAAACCCGCCGCCACCCTGCCGTTCCATGATGGGCGTGACGAGACGGGCCATGCGAACGACGTTCAGCAGCAAAAGATCGAGCCCGGCGTGCCAGTCTTCGTCCGGGATGTCGAGGAGATCGTCTTTGGCCGCGTGGCCCGTGTTGTTCACCACAGCGTCAATCCGCCCGAAGTGGCTGAGCGCCGCTGTAACGAGCCGTTCGAGGTCCTCCGTCTCGGTAACGGAGCCGGTGGTCCCGATCGTTCCGGGGCTCGGCGTGGTTTCTGCAAGGTCGTCAGCGAGTTTGAGCACATCGTCCGTCCGGCTCATCATTACGAGGCGATACCCGCGATTGGCAAGTTCGCGAGCAATGGCGGCACCCATTCCTCGGCTTGCGGCGGTAACGAGGGCGACGGGTACTTCAGTCATTTCTGCGTTGTAGAAATCTTCCTTCCAAGGCTCTTGGGGGCGACGAGCACATACGCCTCAACAATCAGATGCTTGATCTTGTCCCACTCATTTGAAGGCAGCCGTTCCAGCGATACCCACCCATGCTGGCCGATGTACTTCGTTCGCACGAAATCGCCATGCTCGATGAGGCTCTGTTGTTTATCGAGCGTGGTCTTTATCGCCATCGACGGCCCCTGGTTGCCTTCGCCCATCATGACGATGGGTTTGTCGCGCACCCGGAACGACATGTGGCCGAACTTGTCAACCGCTTCGGTTACCTCCGGAAGGTCTTCTGTGAGATCACGGACACGTTCGACAGCCAGCAGGCCCTCCGCAGATCGAATATGCTTTTCTCCTGACGCCATGTGTCTTTGTGTTTGCCGAAGAACGAAGGCGAGTCTCGTGCGGCGCCTCAGGAATCCGATTGCGTGGTGTAGTGAGGCTGGAAGAGCTGGACGATCAGGTCGCCGGGCATCTTGACGTGGGTAGTAAGCCCGTAGCCCTCGTCCTCAATCCCGGCCGTGAACTCCACACCGCGCGCCTCGAGCTCGCCGACAGTCGTCTCAATGTCGTCGCAGTAGAAAGAGATATCGTGAGCGCCGGACGGCTTGCCGTGCTCCCACGTCGCATCAGCAGGGTAGACTCCCATATCCGCCTCCGGCAGGTCGAAAATCAGCCATCCGTCGCCGATGTCGGTGGACGGAAAGCCGATCTTGTCCCGCAGAAAAGCTAGAAGAGCCTCCGGCTCCGATGAATAGAACATGGTGTGGACGCCTTTGATCATCGTCTCAGCCTCCTGTGTGGTTGCCTGGGTCACGATGATACGGATGGGCAGCCTTTGCTTCCCACCTCAAGACCAGATTATCTGGGGCAATTGAACTCGTGCGCTTCGGCGTTCACTTCCGTGCCAGGTCGCGTGAGCCCTGCGGCTAGCGCGCCCAATGTCGTGCCAGCGCGTGGGCGAGGAGCACCACGGCGGCCATCGCGACGGCGTTGATAAGGCTCACGAGGATTGCCGAAACGAAGAAAAAGCCGCTGTCGCCGCTGGATGTCTGGCCACCGAGCAGGTGGTAGAGCGTGTGGACGGCTTCGGCCCCGATGCCGGCAACGAGCGCCCCGGCCACAAGCGCCCCGAGTTGCGTCCGCAGTGGCGCCTCGCGTGTGCTCCACAGCGCGAAGCCTATCCCCAGCCCCGACACAAACATCACGGCGGATTTGCCCAGCACGGCCAGTATGAGGAGCACAACGAGCCCCAGCGAGACGACGACCACCTTC
>JADFLK010000304.1 GCA_022564455.1 Bacteroidota bacterium | reverse complement strand
TTGTTGCGGCGGCCCGAACCGCCGCAGCCACGTAGCTTCGCGGCTCACGAAACTTGCTTGTCTCATCGGACCACAACACATCTATTTCGTTTTTATTGATGGCGTCGGGCTGGGAGCGGATGACCCTGCCGTCAACCCGCTCGCGCGGTTCGAGCTACCCACGCTCGCCCAGCTGGCGGGAGGGTCGGCATGGACAAACGAGGCACCCGTGACGGACGAAGTCTCGCACGTCTTCCGCCCCATTGATGCGAACCTGGGCGTAGACGGACTCCCTCAGAGCGGTACCGGACAAGCGACGCTGTTTACAGGAATCAACTGTGCGGAGGCGGCTGGGCGGCATTACGGGCCGTTTCCGCACTCGACCTCGAAGCCCATCCTGAAGGAGCACAGCGTCTTTGCGCGGCTCAAGAACGTGGGCTATGGGATTGACGGCCTCGCCTTTGCCAACGCCTACCCGCAGCGGTTTTTCGTCCACGCATGGGAGCGAAAACGGTGGACGGTGACGACGTACATGTGCCGCAAGGCGGGCATCGCTCTGCACAGCAGCGACGATCTCCGAGCGGGAACCGCCATCGCCGCGGGTATCACCAACGACCGCTGGCGAGATCACCTCGACCCCTCCATGCCGCAGGTTTCGGAGACGCAGGCTGCCAGGCGATTCCATGAGATCGGGAGGGCGCACGCCTTCACCTTGTTCGAGTATTACCTGACCGACAAGATTGGCCACGAGCAGGATTTCGACAAATCTGAATCCATTCTCATCACCGTGGATCGCTTTTTCGCGGGCCTCCTGGATCATCTCGATCTATCGCGGGATTTGCTGCTCGTCTCCAGCGACCACGGCAACATCGAGGATCTCTCCATCAAGACCCACACGCGGAACCAGGTGCCGCTGGTTGCCTACGGGGCAGGAGCCGAGGCCTTCCAAAACGCAGAAAGCCTCCTCGATGTGACGCCGACGCTGGTGAATCTGATGACATCACGGTAGGGGCGAGATATATCTCGCCCTATCTACCGACGAATTAACAATCAGCCAATCTGGGCGGCACGATACGAAGCATCCCGAAACAAATGGGGCCGTTACACCAAGACAATAAAGAAAAAGGGGCGCGTAGCTTCCGCCACGCGCCCCATCCTCTCAAACAAACAACCGCGAACTACATCCCGCCGTTGCGCAGCTCGCGCGCGAGGCGCTCCATGCCGTACACGTGTTCGAGGGCCGCGAGCATCCCGCGCACATCCACCGAGACCGTGCGGTTGAATTCGTCCATGTAGATGTAATTACCGGGCAGGCTCTCGATGTTGCCGTCGAACGCGATGCCGACAACCTTCAGGTCGCGGTCGAGCATCGGCGAGCCGGAGTTGCCGCCGATGATGTCGTTCGTGGAAACGAAATTGTAGGGCGTCGAGAGGTCGAGGCCGTCGGGCGCGGGCAGCCAGCGCTCCGGCAGGTCCCACGATCCGTTCTCCGCCTCAGGGCCGTACGAGTAGTAGTGGTCGTACAGGCCGTAGAACGTGGTGTGCGTCGGCGCCACCGTGCCGTTGTATTCGTAGGCCTTCACCACGCCGTCGGAGATGCGGAGGGTGAACGTGGCATCCGGCGGGATGGACGTGCCGAAGATCTCAAACCGCCCACGCGCCAGGTCGGCGGACAACTCGCCCATTTCAGCGTTTGCCGCGCCATACGCCTCCTGAAACTGGGTGAACGACGGCATGATGGCCATCACCATCGCGACGCCCGGATCGGCGGATAGGTCACCTCCATCCAACAAGCCGGCCGCGCCTTCGGATGTCGTCAAGGCAGAGCCCTCCACAATAGCCCGCGCGGCTGCGGACGGTGAGCGACTACCAAGCGAGGATTGCGTCACATCCGAATCGCTGCCGAGGTATTCTAGGAAGTCCTCGAACCGCGCCGTGAGGAGCGCCTGCTGGAGTTCCATCGGCTGGTCGTCCATGTCCAACATCTGCTCGCGAATACCTTCACGCGCCTCGTCGTCGTCGGCGTTGAGGAACTGGTAGGCCAAAATCGACCGTGCTACCACGGTCGACGACAGCGATGAACCCGCTCTAAAACCAACGAACGCACCGTACATGGGTCCGAAGCTTCGCGCCGCTTCGCGGTTTGCCGCAATAGCGTCCATGATGCCACCGTACTCGGCCTGGAGATCAGCACGCGAGGCCAACGCATCCCGGAAGTCCTGCTCCGCGTCCGCGCGGCGAGCCATGATGTAGGGATCTTGCAAACCCGCAACACGGCCCGTGTAGGCTTTTCTGCCGTTGGCGAGCGAGAAGTACGTGTCCGTCAGCTCGGGCGTGGCCGGGTGGTCCGGGTAGTTATCCACGAACGCGCCGTAGGCCAATTCGCGCGAATGCAACGCATTCAGGATGGCCGGTTCGTTGATGTCGCGGCGGTATTCGAGCTGCGAAACCGTCTGCAGGCGTGTCGTGGAGCCTGGGTTGCCGATGATGAAAACGAGATCGCCCTCCTGCGTCCCCTCTGGATTCCACTGGAAAAAGTTCTCGGTCTGGAGGGGATGCCCGTCGTCGTCGTAGGCGCGGAAGAGCGAGAAGTCGAGCGAGTAGCGCGGGAAGGTGAAGTTGTCCGGGTCTCCGCCGTAGTAACCCATCTGGGTTTCGGGGGCGAAGACAAGGCGGATGTTGTCGTAACGACGATACGTGTAGGCCTTGTACTGGCCACCGCTGTAGAACGTCACCACTTCCACGCGGTAATCCTCACCTGCCGCCTCTCCCATGGTCTCTTCCATAGCCGAAATGGCTTGCCGGCGGGCCTGCCGGCGCTCCTGGTCGCTGCCGGCAGCGGGTGCGGCGCTGTTTACCTCGTCCGTTACGTCCTCGATGGAGATAAGCTGCTCCACAAAGAGGCCGTCGATCGGACGTTCCTCGACCATCGACCGGGCGTAGAACCCTGGCTCGTTGAAGTCGGTACCCTCCTCTACCGAAACCTGCGTCACGCTCTGGCGCGCGCAGTGGTGGTTGGTGAAGATGAGGCCGTCTGCCGAAGCGAACGAAGCAGAGCAGTACGTGGCAAAGCGGAGGGCGGCGAGTTGGGCGTGCTCAAACCATTCGGCGTCGGGCGTGAAGCCGTATTCCTCGCGGAAGTAGTCGAGCGGCGGGTCGTCCAGCGTGAACATCTTGCCGTTGTCGAACCGGCCGGCCTGAACGTCGCCGAGGTCGTCCTGCGCAAAAGCAGGTTGCGCTGTGGATACAAAAAAGATGGCCGCGAAGGCTGTAAGAGCTACAAAGTGGAACCTGTTCATGGGTCTGGAAGGAGAGTCGTACAACAGGGAAGGGGTGACGGAGGCCGGGTGGTTACCTCAGTTTCCCGCGAGCGCGCTGGACGTAGCGGTATATTCGGCCCGTCCTGCGAGAGTGGCGGAATTGGTATACGCGCCAGGTTTAGGACCTGGTGGGCGAAAGCCCGTGGGGGTTCGAGTCCCCCCTTTCGCACAAGATAGCCGACGCCGGGCTTTTTCGTTGACGCACGCAGCACCGTTGATCATGCGCACCGCCTTCCTGCTGTCCATTTTTCTTTTTATTGCAGGATGTTCGGCATCACGGTACGTCACTCC
>JADFLK010000303.1 GCA_022564455.1 Bacteroidota bacterium | reverse complement strand
TGCCCCACGATGTTTCGCCTTCGCTAAACCTCAGCTGGGAGTACGGAATCTCCATCTCGGCCACCCACCCCTCAGCCGTTACCCGCGCGGCGGACGACCACACGGCATCCCATGAACTGTCTTCGTTGTTGATGGTCGCAATGGCGTCGAACTGGACGCCCGCGGCGGTCACCATGAACTCATACCCAGTCACAAGGTCGTTGTACGAGTCGATGGCCACGAGGAAGAAGTCGGCGCCATTCACCGGATCACGACGCGAGAGGTAGGTGCGAATGCCGTCGGGATCGTCGTCGTACATCATCGCGCCCACGTACAGCGCGTTGGCTCCATAGAGCACGCGAACCTCCGTGCGCTGCGTGGCGGGCTCGCCTTCAGTCGGGTTGAACTGAATGAAGTTGGTTGCGGGTTCAACTTCGGCCCAATCGGCCTCATCAAGCACACCGTCGATTCGTATTCCTGTCGTGCTGCCGGCGCGAATCGTCATATGCCGATTGTCCTGTGCTATGGCGACACCGGCCATCGGTATGACGAGGGCGAAGACGAGATATCGGATATGCATAGCTTGCGGGTTGGGTGATGTCCTCCAAACGTGTGGCAATGGCTCGAAGTTACGCTGAATGCTAAAATTTTAACTACGCCGTGTCAAGTCGGAAACATGCCCTCTGAGTCTCCTGATGCCTATCGAACGATCGCGAAATCGGCGAAGGCCGAGCCCCTTAAAACCAAAGGGTCGAGATTCATCGGCGAGGCGTTTCCTGTTGGAACAGAGGAGGAAGCGCTCGAGCGACTCGGAGCTGTTCGCAAGCGCGAACATGCCGCCACGCATCATTGCTGGGCGTACCGACTCGATCCGTCCGGAACCACGTTTCGCTACTCAGACGACGGTGAGCCGAACGGCTCGGCAGGCCTTCCGATTTTCAGACAGATCGAAGGGCGTGAGCTAACCAACCTTCTCGTGGTTGTCACCCGCTATTATGGGGGAACCAAGCTCGGTACCGGCGGATTGGTGCGCGCCTATGGGGAGGCCGCCGCGTTGGTGCTAGATGGGGCTCCGAAGCGTGAGGTCATCGTTCGGGCGCCGATGCGCCTGTTCTTTTCGTTCGCCGACACATCTCCGGCTATGCATACCATTGGCAAGTTTGACGCGGAAATCGCAGAGACCAACTACTCCGAGAAGGGCACAGAGATGTTGGTGAATGTGCGGCGCTCGGAAGTTGAGAGATTGGAGACCGCGTTCACAGAAGCACTTGGTGGACGAGGGGAAGTTGTCCAGATCTCTTCTGATCGTTGAGGGGGCGGCTATCTTTGCATATCACCCACTTTATAGACAAATGCCTGATCCAGTAACGCCGCCGCCTACTCCAAAACCGCCCAGCAAGCTCCGCCAGATCGCAATCAAGGCAGCCGTGGCCGTCGGAATTGCTCTGATCGCATTCCTGATAGGCTGGTTTGTAGGGCGTGGCCCTGTCGGGGAATTACGTGAGCGGGCTGAATCCGCGGAAAGCAGCCTCGCGCTTATGCAAGACCATCTCCACATGACCGAGGCCGTGGCACTGTTCTATCAAACGGCACGTGATCTTGACTCGGGCAACTTTGGTACGGCCAACGGCCGGCTGGACGAGGCGGCAGCGGTTCTTCAACTTGTAGGTGTGGCCGGCTCGGAGTTGGAAAGCCTGCGCTCCACCGTTGCCTCCACCGACATCAACGTGGCGCAGAACCTGGCCGGGCAGCGGGCAGCGGTGCTTGGTTTTGCTGAGGCGCTTCAGGGCTTGATGGCGAGCGGTCAGGATGTCCCGGCGGAGGGTGTGGGGGACGGGGAGTAGCATGGTATGTCGCCGGGTCGTTAAGAAGGCCGCGCGGGGAGTTACGGCCTCCACGGCATCGGTAGGATGTAGCTTGGATGCATCCTGGGAAGGCTAGGGTGCGACCGCATCGTGAGGATCAGAGGCCTTTCCCTGGCGTAACGTTGTTTGAATCCTTCCCGAACCATGATGCGCTGCCTTTTCCTGTTTCCTGCCGTTTTGCTTTTCGCCTGCGCACCTGAAGCGCCCGGGCAGGATGTGGGCACCGAGCCTGTGGCCACAGTAGAATGGGTTAGTCCTGGCTCCGACGAGTTTGGCGACTACTGGTATCAGGGCCTGGCGGAAATCACCTCGTACGAACTCGAACAGGCACGCTACGGCGAGATCCACAGCGGCGAGGCCGTGCTGATCTTCGTCACCGAGCCCTTCTCGCGCTCGAAGCAGGTGAAACTGGATGCGGCCGGAGAGGCCGGCGACGACGAGGTAACGGTGTTGAAACTAAACGCCACGCGCAAGTTCACCACGGGCATCTATCCCTACTCGATGATGACGTCGGTCTTTACGCCCGTCAGCGAGGGCCCGATGCCGATCAAGATCACCGGAAGCTCGCAGGAGTGGTGCGGGCACACGTTCACGCAGATGAACCGCTCGGCGAGCGGCTACCGGGCGCGGCTCTTCTCCTACTTCGAGAGCGAGGGCGACCAGGACGGAGAACTCGCCGACGTGATGCCGGAAGACGGCCTCTGGGCGCTCATACGCATCAACCCGGATGCGCTGCCAACCGGCGACCTCCAGTTGATCCCGAGTGCCGTTTACCAGCGCATGAGCCACCTCGACTTGCAGCCCTACTCCGCCACGGCCTCACTGACCGGCGACGATGGCCGCCGTAACTACCGTATTCATTACCCCGATCTGGACCGTACGCTCACCATCTTTTTCGCTGCCGACTTCCCCCATCAGATTTCCGGGTGGGAGGAAACGCGGATGTCAGGCTTCGGCGAAGGGCGGCAGATGTTGACCACTCGCGCGACGATCAAAGAGCGCGATATGTTGCCGTACTGGCAGCTAAACAGCACGGCGGATGCGCATTACCGGGCGGATCTGGGCCTGGAATAGAGAGACGGCTGATGGCTGACCACAGACCGTTTTTTCTAAGAGGCTGTTGAAATACGTGCTCGTCTCGGCGACAGAGCACGTATTTCAACAGCCTCCTAAATGGCCGTCCACCGTCTGCGGTCTGCGGTCGTTCAAACCTGAACAGGCTCCCGGACCCCATGTTCTTGCTACCCCCTCCGCCCATCCTCCAGCGCCATCGTGGCCAGCCCATCCACGCGGTTATTCAGGTCGTCGTCTGCGTGGCCCTTCACCTTTACGAACTCTACCGTGTGGGTCTTCGTGAGCTCAATTAGCCGCTCCCACAGATCGCGGTTCTTGACGGGTTTCTTGTTTGAGGTTTTCCAGCCACGCCGAAGCCAGTCCTCAACCCAGTTCTGGTTGAACGCGTTGGTGATGTAGGAACTGTCGGTGTGAACGGCGGCTCGTACGGGCTCTTTCAGTACCGCCAGCGACTCGATCACGGCCAACAGTTCCATCCGGTTGTTGGTTGTGTCACGTTCGCCACCAAACAACTCCTTGCGATGCTGACCAGACATCAGAACAGCACCCCATCCTCCCGGCCCCGGGTTGCCACTACAGGCCCCGTCGGTGTACATGATGACATTGCTCATGAAGCCGCTTTTCGACTGCTGACGCCATCGAGTGCAGCGGTGTTCACCCTGCTCCGTGGCGT
>JADFLK010000302.1 GCA_022564455.1 Bacteroidota bacterium | reverse complement strand
GAGGCCGGGCGCTCTGCGGCGTACGAGCCGGGTCTGCCCAACTTCGACATGGAGACCCTGGCTACGCCCCGCGCCGGCGAACCGGGCCTGGATATCTACCTGAGCCTGCCCCACGCTTCGTTGGTGTACACGCGGGATGGATCCGGATTTAAGGCGCTGGCACGGTACGATGTTGCTGTGCGCGATGACGACGGTGGCCGTGTTCGATCCGCACAGTATGCCGATACGCTCAGGCTGCCTACGTACGCATCGACCCAGTCCTTCCGACCCTTCATCAGGGAGGAGCGGTTGGAAGTATCGCCGGGCACGTATGTAGTGGACGTCACGCTTACCGACGAGGGAACGGACAAGACCGTAGTGCGTCGCCAGCGGGTGACGGTGCCCGCTTCTTCGGGCGAGCCCGCAATGAGCCGCATGCACATCGAGGTAAAGCGGCCGGGCGAAGCCTTCGAGCCCCACGTAGCCCTCAGCGTGCCCGCCGGGTTCGATTCGCTTCGGTCCACAATTGATTTGTATCAGGTTCCGGCCGGCGCAAACGTCCGCCTCCAACTCCAGCAATTGGAGAGCGACACCACGGTAGCTCGCCCCGGTTTCTGGATGAGCTACGCGCGCTCCTCCCTCGAATTCAAGGGCGTCGATTTTGACGCCGCCCCGATGGACACAATCCAGACGACCTCGCGGACGCTGGAACTGGGCGCCGACATGGTGACGGTGGAGGTCAACCTGCCGCCATTGAAGCCGGGCATGTATCGCATCCTCATGGAGGCGAGAACAGGAGAGGGGCAGCCACCGTTCGCCGAGCAAAGCCGCGAGTTTGCTGTGCGCCAGGCCGATTTTCCACGGCTTACGGAAGTGGACGACCTCATTTCCGCGCTGGCCTACATCGCCTCGGAGCGTGAGTTCGAGTTCATCAGCGGGGGCGAAACGCTCCTTGAACGCCGCCGCCGCTTCGATGCGTTCTGGGGCAGCCTCTTCAACGACCGCCGCGTGGCCTCCGGTATAGTGCGGCTCTACTACGAGCGTGTGGAGCAGGCCAATCTGCTCTTCACTACGCACAAGGAAGGGTGGAAGACCGACCGGGGGATGGTCTACGTGCTCTTTGGGCCGCCGCATTACGTGGAGAACAGGCTCGATACGGAAACGTGGCACTACGACCTTTCATCGCGGAGTGGCCTTTGGACGTTTGTCTTCGAGCGTGCGTCATTCTACGCTGCACGGCGGCCGGCGTTCGAGAACTGGGTGTTGCAGCGGAGCAACTCGTACGAGACCATCTGGCACCGCGCCATACGCCGTTGGCGACAGGGAACTGCACGGTAGGGTGGACAGGTGATTATAGTTAATCTGTCTTCGTGGTGGAATCGCCTGTGCTTTTTGAGTCTGATTTTGATTTCGATTCCGGTTTTGTATCTGATTTCGAGCTGGACTTGCCGTCCGGCTTGGCTTCCGACGACGATTCGCTTTTCGCCTCTCCGTTGGTCTTTTCGCTTCCGCTCCCGGCCCGTGCGTAGTCGGTTATGTAGAAGCCGGTGCCTTTGAACTGCAACCCGATTCCACCCGAAATCACGCGCTCCACCTTCTGGCCGGTTTCCGGGTCTTCGGCCAGTGCGTCGTCGGTGATGCGCTGAACGACTTCAAACGTGGTGCCGTCTTCGCGGCGGTAGACGTAGGTGGGCATAGATGATCGGCCTGAATTAGAAACTGGCTCTCAAACAAGAGGCCTTTGGATGTGTTCCGTTTGGGGGGCTCTCCAAGAGTTCTTTAGAAGCCCAGCAAATCCGCCGGCACCGCCCCGAAGTCCAGCATTCGCTCGGGATGCCCCGCCGGTGCACGCAGAGATCCGGCGGCCGCGTCGGCAAAAGCGGGGCGTACGCCACGAATACGGCTGTTTCGGCGGGTGGGGAAGACGCGGTTGGTAAGGAGGATGACGAACAACTCCTCGTCGGGGTCAATCCAGATGGATGTGCCCGTGTAGCCGGTGTGTCCGAAGGAGCGTGGGCCGAACAGCCGCCCAGCGGACGATGAGCCCTCATTCCGCGAGCGCCAGCTCATCCAGCCCAGCGCCATCGGGTAGCGGCCGCGGGAGGACACCCGCCGCGTAAATAGTTTGATGGTCTCCGGCCGGAAGTACCGCCGCCCGTAGGCCTCTCCGCCGTTGGCCATCATGTAGGCGAATTTGGTGAGGTCCTCGGCTGTTGAGAAAAGGCCGGCATGGCCGGATACGCCGCCGAGCATCCACGCGGCTTCGTCGTGGACCTCACCCTGCAGGATGCGCCCCCGGAACGACCGGTCACTCTCGGTAGGCACTACCGTAGGGTCGCGGCGGCCTGTGCCGAGGTAGCGGGTACTGGTCATGCCAAGCGGTTCGAAAAACACATCGTGTACGTACTCCTCAAGTGGCCGCCGGGTGATTTCCTCGATGACCTCACCCAGTACGATCATGTCGAAATCGCTGTAGACCGTGCGCGTTCCCGGCCGGTAACGCGACGAATCTGCATAGATGAAGCGTAGAATGTCTTGTGGCGAGGTAATGTTTTCGTCGGTGTGGAAGGGGTGGAAGGCACGCTGGCCTGCACTGTGTGAAAGAAGCTGGCGAATGGTGATGCGCGCCTTGCCGCGTTGGCCGAACTCAGGCACATAGTGTGCAACGCGCTCGTCGAGATCGAGGCGGCCCTCTTCGTACAGCTTCATAGCCGCAGCCGTGGTTGCGATGACCTTGGTTACGGAGGCCAGGTCGTAGAGCGACCGTTCGGACACGCGATCCACATCGGCGTAAGTGAAATGGCCGTAGCCACGCAGCTTCACCAGAACGCCTCCGCGCCCCACCGCGACGGCCGCGCCTGGGAAGGCGCGATCTCTGAGGGCTTCGTTGATAACGTCATCCAGCCTGTCCAGCACGTCGGCCGACATTCCCGCTTCCTCCGGCGAGCCAAGACGAAGTGTGGCCTGCTCAAGCTGCACACCTTGCCCAAATGTGTAATGGCCCGGGATGGTGATCGGCAAGGTTCCGCGCACGGTAATGCGCCCGAACAGCGCATCTGCGACGGCACGCTGACTTTCATCCGATCCGCCGTACGCGGCCATGTACGCGGCCGGCTCGGGGAGGCCAAGCGGTACATACGGGTTGCCGAACGCAATGAGAACAACGGGCCTGCCCAGGGCCATAACTCGCTCCAGAAACGCCTTGTGGCGGGCAGGAAGCTCGATTGAGCCGCTCCCGGAGCGCACCCGGACGAACGACGGAACAAGAACGACGTCGTGCTGAGAGACCAGTGACAACGCCTCAACAAAAGCGTCCTCCGAATCGCCCACTCCAAGCCGCCGGTGTGTTGTGACGTTTCCGATAGGGACGCCCGATGAAACGGCTGTGACGAAGGCCTCACCTGTGGTTTCGTCTTCGCTGTCATCCAGTGTAAGGGTGAGAAAACGCCGCGGTGGGCCTGGGCTGACAAAGGGAACGGGGCCGCCATTGGGTTGGAGTAGCGTTACCGACTGCCGCGCAATCGCGTCGGCGAGGAGGCCGGCGCGATGGCGCAGCGATGCGCTTGGTGCAGCCAGGTGGGCAAACTGGGCTCTGCGAATGGCACGGAAGGACCGGGGCGAGTCCTCGTC
>JADFLK010000301.1 GCA_022564455.1 Bacteroidota bacterium | reverse complement strand
GCCTGCGCTGCGCTGACCTGATCGCGCGCGGCGCTCACTTGTGCGTTCTCGTCACCAAATTGCCTGCGAAGCGCACCGTACTGAACCTCCAGCGTCACGATCTCTGCCCGAATGCCGGCCAGGGCTTCGAAGAACGCAGCTCCTTGCTGCTCTATGTCGAGCACGCCGTGCCGTTCCTGGAACGCTTGTAGGGCAACCTGCGCCGAGTCGAGCAAGACCGAAACCTCGTCCAATCGTTGCTCGATGAACTGGCGTGTTTGGCGAGCGTTTGCAGCCGTGAGCACTATGTTTTGTTGGTTGAGTTCCTCCACCATGTAATTGGCGATGTTCGCCGCCCGCTGCGGATCGCGATCGAATACGCCTACGGATAGATAGTCGAAGTCTAGTGCAACAACATAATCCAGG
The DNA here is from genome assembly GCA_022564455.1 of Bacteroidota bacterium. Next base: position 3,223 of record JADFLK010000301.1, on the reverse strand, counting down.
TTCTCGTTCAATTCCTTGATGGCCTCTGCTCTCGGGTCAACACTTTCTGTTGTCTCGTACACGTTTTCGAGGTCAAAACGCTGAACGGTACGATCCATCAACGTGCGGCTTGTCAGAATGGAGAGGTAGCGCGTGTACTCTCCTCCAGGCCCGGAGAGAATAGATGCAGCGCCCGGGATGGCGCTCTCCAGCACGCCGAGAAACGACGAGCCAGCTTCGGGTAACAGGACGCGCGTTTCGGCCTTGTACCACACCGGCAGGGCAAGGCTGATAGCAATGGAGCCGACGCCTGCGAGTACCGTGGCAATAATAATGAACCAGCGGCGTCGAAGAAGTGTTCGAGCAGCCCACCAGAACGTATCGGCGCCCAAACGCCGCTCGGCCGCGGAGAACTCCTGAAGCGGTCGACGTCCGTTCTCAGTTTCCTCTTCCATGGTGGGTGCTAATTCGGTTTCCATAAGAGAGTTGCCTACAACGGATTGCCGAGGGTCAATGATTTTTACCTCGAGAATACTAGTATGACCGTTACCGCTGTGGAAATGGCCGAAAGCACAGTGGATATGATTCGGAAGCGGGCGTCGCTATTGGCCCGTTCTTCTGCCAGTTCCATGTTTCGCTGTTGGATCACAGCGCTTTGTGTACTGCGGTCTTCGGCGACAAGCAACCGATTGACGAACACGAGATCGCCGGAGTCGATCGGGCCTGCCTGATCGGCAGGTATTACGGCCCCCAACGCAGTAAGTACGTACGTGTCCGTGGCCCCGGCAGCCCGTCCTCCGGCCAATGCGATGTAATTTTCCACTGATTGGCCCGAGACGTAGGGGATATGCCCTGGGCGGGGCACCTGGCCGAACACGTAAACACTTCCAAGGTCGAAGGGGACGACAACTTTGTCGCCATCCTGAAGATAGATGGGCGGGGCACCTTCGCGTAAAGCGGCTTCAAAGTCTATCGACACGCGCTGTTTGTCGAGGAACTCGCGGGCCAGATATCGCCGCTCCACGTACGTAAGTGTAGAGAGCCGGGTAAGGTCGAATGCAGCGGAAGAAATCGCGCTCTCCCGGATATCATTCCGAAGAGTTGATTCAAGCACGAGTTGGCGTTCTTCCAGTGAAGATACTTCCTCAAGTTTCACCGGCGCCCTTTCCAGGTAGGCACCGCGGATCAACGCATCCGGTAAGAACCCGCCTGCCATCTCCAGGAGGTCACGGAGTGTCGTTTCGCCGACCCGGATAGGATAGGTGGAAGGGAAATTCGTCGCTCCGACGATCTCTGCCATTCCCGTATTCCTATCAAGAGGGAGCACGAAGAGACGGTCGCCCTGCTCAAGTGCCGTTGAAGCAAGTTCCGACGGTCGCAGCATTTGTGCCTGCATCCCATCCTGCGTTGACCGAAAAAGGCGTACGTCGTGCCCCGCCGATGCCGCCTCTGGTCCGAGCGCGAGCGTCAAAATTGAAAGGGCGGTGTCATCGGGGCGGTAGTCGTAAACCCCGGGCTCAGGAACTGCGCCTGCGATACCAATGCTCCCTTCAGCCGGGTTGAAAAACTGCAACGACACAGCGTCGCCGTCCCTCAGGTAGGGGTTGGCGGCTATCGATCCGGTGGCGTAGTACTGCAGGATATCGACCCGATCAACCGTTCCATCGCGATGCGTTACGAGGACGTTCCGGAAAGCCGGGAGGTACTTTGCTTCGGGAATCAATGGATTTGTTCGCGTAACGTTGCCCGGCTCAGGAGCCCTCGCTTCCGAAGCATTGTACGCGCGGATCGCCAGCGCCTGACGGCTCGGCGTCATGCTAAGGAGTTGCTGTGGGCTCACTCCGCCCATAGCAGCAACAAGGGCGTCTTCTACTCGCGCAATGGGGTTCATGATGTGCCGCCCAGGGACCAGAACGGCACCCGATACGTGGACATAGAACTGTCGGGGCTCCGCAAGCACGAGGTCTGTATTTACGTTGCGAAAGTGTCGCCGCAACGCCGAGCGCACTTCGTTTCGCACAGATCGTAAGGTTCTATCGGCAACGTTGAAGCTGCCCACATCAGGTACGACAAGCGTGCCGCCGGCGGATACCGTAATCCGCTGCGATAGGGGAATCATGCCTCCGATAGAAAGATCGAAACCGTCCCCAGGGCCTACGAAGTAGGCATCGGGATCGACGGGGCCTTCCAGGGGGGCAGAGCTGCCTGTGAAAGATGAAGCCGTTGAGAGTTGTCGTTGAAGGATGCTTGACTGAATGTCACTGCCACCGATCAACTGCGCCGATGAGGCATGGCCGAGCACACTGATGCAAGCAAGTACGGCAACCCGGTGGAAGAGAAGAATCAGCGGTCGGGGGGCAATCATTCGCGCAAGAGGTCGTAAAATGCGAGCAGCAAAGGTACGTTCTCCTTTTCGGGGCACCAAACCACGTATTGGTGCATTTTGCAGGAATCCATGCCTCCCCGCCCTCCTTTCATCGATTCCCAAGTGCCCGATTCCGTACGGCGGCCTGCTCCTGCCAAAGTAAACCTCGGCCTTCACGTTTTGCGAAGGCGGCCCGATGGCTTTCACGATGTAGAGACGGTATTGGCGCCCCTCGGATGGTCCGATCTGCTCGTGGCGAGGACATCCGCTCAGTTCATCTTCACCTGCTCCGATCAGGCGCTTCCAACCGATAGCGGCAACCTCGTTGTCCGCGCGGCGAACTTGCTGGCAACATGGACGGCGGCCGAACTGGACCTGGCCATCCACCTGGAAAAACGTGTTCCGTATGGGGCAGGGCTGGGAAGCGGCTCGTCGGATGCGGCTGCTACACTGCTGCTGCTGGTGGACGTGTTGGGGTTAGAGGTACCGCTTGCCGAGTTGCTGGACATGGCCGCCGGACTTGGGTCGGATGTGCCGTTCTTCTTGCAGAAGGCTGCTGCGCTCGCAACAGGTAGGGGCGATGTGATCTCAACCCTCAACACGGCCCTGGGTAGGCCCTATCGGATGCCCTTCAGTTTGGTTGTGGCTGTGCCGCCGGTGTTCGTATCCACGGCAGAGGCTTACGACATGGTGATGCCAAACGATAGCGATCGCCCCGACCTTGCCTCTCTTGTGCTAGGTAATGACCTGGCGGAGTGGCGGATGCATTTGGTGAACGATTTTGAAGCGCCTATACTGGCTCGCGAGCCGATTATCGCCCAAGCGAAGCAAGCCTTGCTGGACGCTCGGGCTGGCTATGCATCGTTATCGGGTTCCGGC
>JADFLK010000300.1 GCA_022564455.1 Bacteroidota bacterium | reverse complement strand
CTGCGGCCGGTGGGAGCGCTGATCGAGATCTGCAGCCCCAGCGGGCACGGGATGGCCGGCTCCGCCGAATTGAAGGAACTCTCCGAGCGGTTCGATATTCCCATTCTCGGCATCGACGAGCTGATTCGCCACCGTCGTGTTCGCGAGCAACTCGTGCATCGTGCGGCCGAGGTGAAGTTGCCGACGAAGCAGTTCGGAACGCTCGTGGAGAACGTCGTCCTGAACGAAGACCGCTCCATCGACTTCGACGACGCCACGATCACGCAGAACACGCGCATTTCCTACCCCATCTGGATGATTCCGAACGCCTCGGAGACCGGCATGGGCGGCCATCCGAAGACGGTGCTGTTCCTCACGGCGGATGCGTTCGGCGTCCTACCCCCCATCAGCAAGCTCACACCCGAGCAGGCCATGTACCACTTCCTGAGCGGCTACACGGCGAAGGTGGCGGGCACGGAGCGCGGCGTCACTGAACCGAAAGCCACGTTCTCGGCGTGTTTCGGCGAGCCATTCATGGTGCTGCCTCCCACACGCTACGCCGAGATGCTCGGCGAGAAAATTCGCACGCACGGCGCGCAGGTATACCTCGTAAACACGGGCTGGACGGGCGGGCCGTACGGCACTGGAAGCCGCATGAAGCTGGCCTATACGCGCCGGATGGTGAACGCTGCGCTGAATGGTGAACTTGACAACGCAGAGACGATCACCGATCCATTTTTCGGGCTGGCGATTCCGGTGGAGATTGAGGGCGTACCGACCGAAGTGCTGAACCCGCGCAGCACGTGGGATAGCCCCGACGCTTACGACGCGAAGGCTCGCGAACTGGCAGGGATGTTTGCAGACAACTTTGAGAAGTATGCGGAGGTCGTAGGCGACGCGGTGTCAAATGTCGGGCCATTGATCGCTGAGAAGGCGTAGCCTCGCCACAAGCGGTTCTCGGTGAACGCATTAGGTCCACAGGCGGGCTTTTTCTCTACATTCCCTCTGTTCTCTGAATCCCCTGGTATTTAGCTGCTCGGTTTCTTTGGAATTCTGTTAGGCTCTTCCTGTTTTGCCTTATCATGTTTGACGTCAGCCGTTTTCATTCAACGAGCCAAGACCATGCGCACAAATTTCCGCATACGCTACGCATTCCTCGCCGTTCTTTCTGCCTGTCTTCTCGCGCTCACGTCTTGTGATTCGGGAGAAGCCAATGGTGATGGACCCTCCATCCAAGACGTTCTTGCGGCCATTCAAGTCGACGGCACGCAGGCCAGCTTTGTTAACGAAGCGTTCCCCGGCGGCGGCTCCGGTGCGGCGCCTACCATTGACGGAAGTACGCAGATTGTTCGGGGAGGCTCGATCCTTCTCGAGGTAACGGCGCCGTCAGGTGCCGATCGCCTGCTGATCGGGCTCGATGGGGATTTCGTCGGCTATTTCGATGCGGCGATCTCAGGCTCAAATGCCTCTGTTGTTGTGACAAACAATTCGTCGACGGCACTGACGAACTTTGTTCTTATCGTTGCCACGGAAAGCAATGGCTCGATGAGTGCGGCCAACCAGTATTCGGTCTCTATAAATCAGCAGGCCGGCACTTCGGGGCAGTTGCAGGTGAGCTTAAATTGGGACGCGCCCGTGGATCTGGACCTCCACCTCGAAACCCCTGACGGTGAGGACATCTACTACGGCAACGACGTAGGCCAAAACGGTGGCGTACTCGATCTTGACTCGAACCCTGCTTGCAACCTCGACCGCGTTGATAATGAAAACATATCGTGGGGCGATGTGACCCCACCAGGGGGTGAGTACACGGTTCGCGTGGACCTTTGGTCAGAGTGCGCCGTCACGGTGGCCATCCCGTTTGTGGTCACAACAAACATCCGCGGCATCGTCAACACGTTTTCAGGCACTTTCCAACCCAGTGAGGCGGATTCGGGTGGTGCTTTTGATGGTCGCGAAATAGCGCAGTTTACGTTCATGCCGGCGAGTCCGTAGACCTGACCGTTGGCACCCACACGATTCCTACGTACAGTCTTCGTCAGAAGGGGGCGGCCCGGCCGAAAAAGCAGGTAGCCGAGCGTCCTCCAAAGGCGGCCGTCCAGCCCGACATACTCGGTGAACGCCTCCTGAATGAAACGATGAAGCGGTTGCCGGAGCGGTTGGTTCTTCTGGCCACACGCAGCGCAATACGTGCCTTCGACGGGGCTCCCGCAATTTGGGCACGCTTCGGGGCCGGCCACCTCTCTTGGCCCTTCGTCTTCGCTACGATCTTCAATGACTTCGGCCACCGGCCAGAGAATGTTTGGGTGGGTGATGACAGCCGTTCCGAAGCTACAACCTCCGATGCCAGGGTCGAATTCCGCTCGGATCATTGCCGAACCGCCTGCGGGAGATGCCTTCGTCAGCGAGGTACTCCAGTCGGCAAAGACTATTCTATGCGCCGATGAAACTAGAGGCAGGACAGGGCCAGCAGGTGCTGCACCCGCGACTCTGTTGCCTTTCCGAAAACACACGGAGGAATTCTCAATGGGAACCGATCGCACGGCATACCGGCGCCACAGCGAGATCTGGAACTTCAACAAGGGGATGATCACCAAGGTCGATCATGCCATCAACTCGATTCGCCGGCGCCACCCGAACACGCCGCCCCGAGAGGTCAGGGTTCTGGACGTCGGATGCGGCGTGGCCACGGTATCCCTTCCAATAGCGGCAGCAGGCTATTCGGTTACCGCCGTAGACATCGACGAGCCGTCGATCAGGTTCTGCCGGCGCAAAGCGCACGACGCGGGCATCAAGACCATTACGTTTGTCAACGGTTTACTGCAGGACTCACTGGCTCCGGACGGTTCGTACGACTGGGTCTTTCTCGCCGACGTACTTGAGCACATGGATGAACCCGTGGAGTTCCTGACACTGCTCCAGGGGTATCTGAAACCAGGAGGGCATCTATGGATCTCAGTCCCCAATGAGACATCGGCCCTCAGTATGACGCCCCTGAACCTGTTCGATCCATACGTTCGGTTGAAGAACGGAGTCAGGAGTCTGGGTAAGAAGACGCTCAAGCTGCTCGGCCTTTGGAAGGGCCTCGAAAAAAGAAGGGCGGGCCTCCCATCTGACCACGCGGCCACCAGGAACGGTGAGGCGGCCATACACAATAAATTCTCCTCCATCGATGAAGCGATCATGTTCTCGCCATCCTACTTCAACTACAGCCTCAGCACGGAATCAAACCATGTTCAGTGGTTCACCTTCAACTCGATTCAAGAGGCCGTGCGATCAGCCGGATTCGAGATCGCTTCGGTACACGGGGGAAGCCTGTTCTACAAGTGTTTTCCGATGTACCACATAATGGACAAAATTGTGTTGTTATCCGAATTGGACTACAGACTTGCTCAGTTAGCGCCCAGATGGGCGGGAAGTTGGTGGCTGGTCTGCCAAGTACCGCACGAATACGACAATCAGGAGACCAAGGACCCGGTCGAGCATTCGACGAATGCGTAACGCTACACGGGTAGACCGGAGCGTTCGAATGAGGTCGCACGCTTAGAGAGGAACCGCACGATGTCACCGCCAAACCTGCGCTCTTCCACCTCGAAGCGATCCGCCTCGATGGCAATCCAGTTGTACATGTTGACGGCCTTGTGCTCGCCGCGGCCGCGTGAAC
>JADFLK010000299.1 GCA_022564455.1 Bacteroidota bacterium | reverse complement strand
TGTTTAAATACGTCCTCCTGCCTTCCTGCACTGCGGCGGTACTCTCGGCCGATCTCTCCGTTGCCCCGCAGTACTGCTTAGACGAATCACCGATTCGTCTACGATCTCGCGCCTCGATCTCAACCGCGATGCACTCGTCTCGGCTACAGAGCACGTAATTCAACTGCTTCTTAGGCGATTCGTGAATCGCCCCTACCGCAAGCATGAGGCGGTGGGGCGAGGCGAAGGTTAGATCGCGCTATCTTCCGACCATATCCACCGACGCCTTCCCCACGATGACCCGATTCACCGCGCTCATAGCATTGAGCGCACTCGTTTTGACGAGCGCCTGCCGCATTGAATCGCAGGGCCTGCCGCCGGTTTCGCCGACCGCTACAACCGACGGCCTGGCAACGGCTGAGGACTCCCTGTTGATGGACAAACTGGCGCAGTACACAACGGTGCGTCTCACAGTTGACTTGTCCGGCCTTTCGGACTCCACGCGGCAGATGATTCCGCTGCTCATCGAAGCGGCAAAGGCGATGGACGAGGTCTTCCAGTATCAGGCCTTCGGCGATCTGGATTCGCTGATCGCTTCGCTCCCCACCGAGGCCGCGCGGCGGTATGCACGCATCAACTACGGCCCGTGGGACCGGTTGGATGGGAATGCTCCGTTCATTGATGGTTTTGGTGAGAAGCCTGCGGGCTCGAACCTCTACCCGCACGACATCACTTCGGAAGCGTTGCTCGAAGCAGCCGACGCCTACCCGGACGAAAACCTGACGGGCCTCTACACCCTCGTCCGTCGCGAGAACGGACGGCTTCGCGGCCTCCCCTACCATCAGGTCTTCAGCGAGCAGCATCAGCGGGCGGCGGACTACCTCCGGCAGGCCGCGGCGTTCGCCCAGGATTCCCTCCTGAAGAACTACATCATGCTCCGCGCCGACGCCCTCGAAACCGACGATTACCAGCCCAGCGACCTCGCGTGGATGGACATGCGCGACAATCCGCTGGACATCATCATTGGCCCCATCGAAACGTACGAGGACCAGCTAACCGGGTACAAGGCCGCGCACGAGGCGTACGTGTTGATCAAGGATCTCGAGTGGAGTGCGCGCATCCAGCGGTTTGCGCAGCTTCTGCCCTCCTTGCAGGAAGGGCTGCCCGTCGACAGCGTGTACAAAGCCGAGACGCCCGGTACCGACGCCGACCTCGGCGCCTACGACGCCGTCTACTATGCCGGCGATTCCAACGCGGGCTCGAAAACCATTGCCATCAACCTGCCAAACGACGAGGAGGTGCAGCTCCAGAAGGGCTCGCGGCGGCTGCAGCTCAAGAACGTGATGCGCGCCAAGTTCGACCGCATCCTGATCCCCATCGCCGAGACGCTCATCGCCGAGGACCAGCAGCGCCACATCACGTTCGACGCGTTCTTCGGCAACACGATGTTCCACGAAGTGGCGCACGGCCTGGGCATCAAGAACACGATTACCGGGAACGGCACCGTCCGCGAGGCGCTGCGCGAACAGGCCTCGGCGCTCGAAGAAGGCAAAGCCGACGTGCTCGGCCTCTACATGATCCAGAGCCTCATCGAACGCGGCGAATGGGAAGGCGACGTGATGGACCACTACGTGACGTTCGTGGCTTCCATTTTCCGGTCCATCCGGTTTGGTACTTCAAGTGCGCATGGCCGCGCCAACCTGATTCGCTTCAGTTTCTTCCGAGAAATCGGCGCGATTGAAGCGACAGAAGACGGGCGCTGGCGGATTGTGCCCGAGAAGATGGCGGAAGCCGTCGATGCCCTCTCACGCCGCATCCTGACCCTTCAAGGCGATGGCGACTACGACGCCGTTCAGGCATTTGTCGGCCAGTACGGCGTGATGAGTGATGAACTCGAGTCCAGCCTCGACGCGGTGAGCGCGGCGGGCGTTCCCGTGGATGTGGTGTTCGAGCAGGGCGTGGAGGTGCTGGGCCTTGCACCGGCCGGTGCGGAATCGGAGTAAACCGTGCTGGGGCAATCCGGTGGAGTACCCGAAATGCGAATACCATTACGGCACGTAGGGGCGATTCACGAATCACCCCTACGTATATGCTGGGCTGGCAATCGCCATGTGGACGGGATTACGTGTCGCCGCCGCCCGATTTCCCCTTCCGCATATCATCCACCGATAGCGCGCCAGCGCCCATCAACATCAACGCTGCCAACCCAGCGATGTACAGCAAGTTGATTTCGTAGCCGGGCATCCCAAACCCACCTTCGGGCAGCATGTTCATGAAGCTGAACCCGTTCGGGAGGTGGACGGTGAACATGGCCACGAGCATGTTGATGATGAGTGGGATGCTCACAATGGCCACGAACGCGCCTGCGATGATGGCAAGCCCGCCGAGGGATTCGACGAGGCCGACGACGTAAGCCATAAGGCCCGGTGCCGGCACGCCGATACCCGTGAGCATGCCCACAAAGCCGTCGTGGCCGCTGCCAAGTTTGGGAAATCCATGGAATAGGAAGCCAAATCCGAGGATCAGGCGGAGAGGGAGCGGGGAATAGCTGCTCCATTTGTCGAACATGTGCGTCCTCCGTGGGATGGTGGGTGGGATTGGTGTTGTAACAGGCTTATGGTTCAGGCCAAGTAAAACCAACCACGAAATGCTGCGTCGCTACTCCTCGTACAGCGTTGTTTCCGGCCGAAACGCAAACCAGGCGAAGGCAAAGTAGTCACCGAACTGGAGTGGTGAAAGCCGCTGCCCTGCCAGCGGACCGTTGATGGCTTCGCCGAGCACATTCCAGGTGCTGCCGGTCTCTGCGTCGGTGAACCGGCCGTCTGCATAGCTGAATGTAAGTGATTGTCCCTCCAAACGCGGATCGAACACGCCGGTTGAGCCCACCTCACGCGCTTCGGCAATGACGGCCTCGCCGAGGGCGGTTACGGCGCCTTCTGCATGGAACACGACGATCGGTTGATCACCGATAGAGTCGTGAATGACGCGGCGATCTCGGGTGATGTTGGTAGGATAGGCCCGCGCGGCATCGGGCAGCTTGACGGCGATGACGCGTGCGAGTGGTGGCAAACGCCCGTTGTCCGGCCCATCAAAAAGGAAAGGCGCCTTGTCGATGTCGTCGTATCCCGCGTACGGGTTGTTGCCGTACGCGCGGGCGTGGCCGGTTTCACGGGAGAGCACGTCGGCCTCGGGGTGTGCTTCCCGCGCCTGCGCGAATGAAACGATCTGTGCCGGGAGGAAGGTGAGCGTGGTTCCGAGCAGGTCGCCGACGAGCGCCTCGCCGGTGAACTGCTGCCAGAGGGTTTCCGTCTGCCGGTCGTACATCACGAGGTCCGAGTTGCGCAGCATCCCCGAAACCCCGAAGTCCAGTAGCAATTCGCCCTCATCCGTCGAAACCCGCCGGTCGAATGCGATGGCGCTGTAGCACAGCGGGCAAAAGGTGACGGTCACCGGTACGCCGGCGAAGGTGTCGTTGGCGATTTCGTGGTGGGTCAGAATCTGAAGCGGGTAGATGCGCGCAATTTCACCGATCCGAAGCAGAACAACGGGCTCCTGGCCGGCCAGCCAGACCGCAGCATCCTCCTGCGAAACGAATTGCGGATCGTCAATAGCGGGGATGCCGTCCTTGGGCGGCCCGCCGGAGCGCAACTCGCTCAACTCTATGGAACG
>JADFLK010000298.1 GCA_022564455.1 Bacteroidota bacterium | reverse complement strand
AGATGACTTCCCCCAACTCCTCGGAGGCCATCATGCCCGTACAGTTGTGCAGTTGGAGGAATGCGTTGGCGCCGTACACCGAGATCAGGGTCGTTGTTTCCGCGGGCCCGATACCGTCCGGCAGGGGAATTTTCGGGGTAATCTCCAGGGCCAGCCGCCGTCCACTTTCCTCGTGCTTCAGCGAGAAGCGAACGGTTGCCCCCTCGCGCTCAACGGGCACGCCAAGCGCTTCGGTAATGCGTTCAAAATCAGTATCGGAAAAGTTGTAGGCCATGTTTGACGAAGGTACGATTATGCGGACAGCAGAGCGGATCATCCCCCGGTTGGTTCCGACCCCGGATTTTCCGACGGTTGAGGCTCCAAGTCCCTACGCAATTGCTCCGGAGATATTCGGAATGTGGGGTCATCGGTAGCCTCAGCCAACCGGTCATAAAACGCCGACATCGCATCGAGGGCATCCATATCCACGTACGTCGAAGTGAGGAACCTGACAAACTGAGCAGCGCTTTCGGTAGACCCGCGCGACGAGTTTGCGGATGCACGCACGGCCTCCCTGATAGCGAAATCTTCCGCTCTGCGGAGGGTAGCAAGCGCCGAGTCCATGTCCGTGATGCTACGGTATGCCTCTGCCGTAAGTATAAGCGAAAGGAAGCTTTCGGGGATCACCTCGTGTGGAACCTCCTCGCTTATGCGTTCAAGCAGTGCCCGTGCTTCTTCATGGTGGCCCTGGCGCGCTATTTCGGCGGCGGCGGATGCGAAGACTCGCCGATACGTATCGGCCATGTTCCGGCTGTTTTCGTCGTAGTAGACGTCCGGGTCGTCCAGATTGCGGAACTCGTACTTCGCAAAGCGCCGCAACGAAATCTCGGGGATGACGCGTCCATCCGGCCCGGCGTTGGTGCGGAAAGGCATCACCCGGCGTGCCAGGCCTTCATCCTGAAAGAAGGGCTGGAGGTTGAGTTCAGATTCCTGTGCAACGGTCGACGCGAAGTAAATGGGCCGCTGCCAACCTCCCCGCGCGTTGGCGACGATGATATCCAGCGCGGCTCGGTCGGCCACGTAGAGGAGGTGGGTATCCTGCCCCAGAGGGCGTCCTTCAACTCGCCAGGTCATCGTCCGGCCGATACCTGTCGTGTCCGCCAGCTCGCTGATGGTCTCGTCCACGAATTGCTCCGGTGAAACGGGCAAGGTCAGGTCGGCAGGTTCAAATTCCACCGGCCGGATTTCCCGAATCTCCTCGTCCGTCAAGGTCATCGGTATCGGCGCGGATTCCAGCGCCCACTGGTTCTTGAGCTGATCGATGTACCACGGCGTGTTGAGGAGCGAAAGGTTTACCACGCGCACGTCCGTCCGGAGGCCTTCCATGTGCTGCATGTACCAGAGCGGGTAGGTATCGTTGTCGCCGTTGGTAAAGATGATGGCGTTCGGCGCGGTGCTCTCCAGCATGTTGCGCGCGAAATCGCTGGCGAGGCGGCGGCCGGATCGGTCGTGATCGTAGTAGTTCTCCGTCAGCAATCGGCCCGGAACGAGGACGAAAAGGAGTACGGCAAGAGCTATGGCGCTCGAGTTGCGCAGCGAGGCCGAAGTGTTCTTCAGCGCCTCAATAGCTAGTTCCATCAACCCCGTAGCGCCCAGACCCACCCACAGCGAAAAGGCGAAAAACGAGGCCACGTAGGAGTAGTCTCGCTCCCTCGGCTGGTTCGGGTATTGATTGAGGTAGATGATGATGCCGATGCCCGTCACGAAGAACAGGATTAGCACCGCAAACGCCCGCCGCCAGTCGCGGACGAAGTGGAAGGCCATCCCGATTAGCCCCAGCAACAACGGAAGGCCGAAGTACGCATTTCGGCTGGCGCGCTCGCTCGGGGATTGGAACGAAGCCGTTTGTGCTTCGCCGAAGAGGCCGGATATCCAGTCGGCATCCTGGTAGTCGCCCGCCCTTCCAGCGAACTGCCACATGAAGTAGCGGACGTACATGTGGCCGATCTGGTAGCGCCGGAAGTAGTCCCAGTCGGAGTGGTACTCGGCATAGACGTCGGCGTGGGCAGGTTCCGGCGACCAGCGGCGAGGGAACGAGGCCTCGTCGGCTTCCACAAGGCCGCCCGTTCTCGGATCCACCTCGTAGCCCACAGCGCCCGATTGGTTGTTGTACGTGTAGCCTTTCAGGAGCGGTGTGGAGCCATATTGCTCGCGCTTCAGATAGGAAACGAATGCCTCGGCGGTCTCCGGGTCGTTCAGGTCGATGGGCGGGTCGGCGGCCGAGCGCAGCAGGATGAGGCCGTAGGTGGAGTAGCCCAGCATCACCATGGTAATGGAGAGTGCTACCAGATTGGCAATGGGCATGTGCCGCCGCTGCGTAACGACGACCGCGGCTACCAGTGCAGCGACAACCAACAAAAAGAACAAGGTAGGAGAGCCGAAGGCTTCCGCACCCTCCGGGAGCCACTGGATGATGCCGGGGTAGATGGCAAAGAAGGCCAGGGCTCCAACGATCCCGGATCCGGCAATACCCACCCAACGCCGCATCGGTGTCCACTCCTCGCGGTCCACTTTGGTGAAGAAGATAACCAGCGCGATGAAAAACAGGGCCAACAGGTTCAGCAGGTGGACACCGATGGCGAGGCCGAAAATGTAGGCAATGAGCAGGAGGTGCCGGTCAGCCTTGAGGCCAAAGGGGTGCTGGCCTCTTGCACGGAGGTCAGCTTCCTCGGCCAGCGTTTCCTCGCGCCAGCGCAGGATGAGCCACACGACGAGCGCTGTGAACAGCATCGAGAGCGCGTAGACCTCGGCCTCCACGGCGTTGAACCAGAAGGAGTCCGTTGTGGCGAACGCCAATGCACCAATCACCCCGCCCGCGTTCGCGGCGAGGCGATCCATACCGCCCCACGTTTCCGGGCTGCCCTTCCACACCCGCACCAGCCGTACAATGACGAAGTGGGTGAGGAGCACGGTCAGAGCACTCGCCAACACCGAAACAAAGTTGACCGAGAACGCAATGGGCTCGGGGCTCAACCCTCCAAAGAGCGGCGCGAAGAACGTGAAAAACCGCCCGACAAGGATATAGAACGGCGCGCCGGGCGGGTGCATCACCTGGAGGCCGTACACGCTCGCAATGAACTCGCCGGCGTCCCAGAAGGAAGCCGTCTCGGCCATCGTGAGGAAGTAGACGACGAGCGCGTAGAGGAACACGCCCGCCGCCACGAGGCGGTCGATCTGCTTGCCGGTCATGCGGATTCGTTATGAGGCTGTTGAACTACGTGCTCTGTAGCCGAGAGGTGCCCCGCAGTACCGTGGGGATGACGTGTTTCAATAGCCTGTTAAGCCGTGGCGCGTCGTAGCGCCGAAGCCCAAAAAGATAACTACGGGGCTTGTTGCGCCTTAAGAGGCTGTTGAAAAACTCCACCTACCTACGGCGGCGCCTCTTTCCCGATCTCTGCGTTGCGAAATACTCAACGAATCGCCGATTCGCCTACGATTTCGCGCCTTGATCTCGGCCAAGATTCGCGCGCCTCGCTTGCGGGGTAGTATTTCAACAGCCTCGTGAGCCACCTACCCATGAATAACCAGCCGGAATCTTCGCAGCTCCCGCGGATGGATCCAAACGCGCCGTGCCTGGTGCTCGCGCCTCATCTCGTGTACCCGCTGCGT
>JADFLK010000297.1 GCA_022564455.1 Bacteroidota bacterium | reverse complement strand
GGGGTCGGTGGGCCGAGTGCCGCCGCCGCCCGGCTCGAAGGCAGCAAGGCGCTCGCCAAGGCTTTCATGGCGCGCCACGGCGTGCCGACCGCGGCTAGCCGCACGTTCGGGTTGGATGAGGTGAAAGAGGCGCACGCGTACGTAGCCGAGCAGCCACTGCCGGTGGTGCTCAAAGCCGACGGCCTCGCGGCGGGGAAGGGCGTCATCATCGCCGAAACCCGTGAAGCCGCTGTTGAGGGTTTGATGTCACTATTTGATGGCGCCTTCGGCAAGACTGGGGCGCGGGTCGTGGTGGAGGAGTTCATGCGGGGGGAGGAGGCCAGCGTGTTCGCCCTCACCGATGGGCGCGGCTACGCGCTGCTCGCTCCCGCGCAGGACCACAAGCGGATCGGCGAAGGCGACACGGGACCAAATACGGGCGGTATGGGAGCCTATGCGCCTGCACCGCTCGTGACACCAGAAGTGATGACGGAGGTGGAAGAGCGAATCATTCAGCCTGTTCTGAAGGGCATGGCCGAGGAAGGTCATCCGTACCGGGGCATCCTTTACGTCGGTTTGATGATCACGGCCGAAGGCCCGAAGGTGGTCGAGTTCAACTGCCGCTTCGGCGATCCCGAGACGCAGGTGGTGCTCCCTCTGTTGGAAAGCGATCTTCTGGAACTGTTCGAGGCGCTGGTGGAAGGGCGGATCGGGGAAGCGGACGTGCGCATTCGGGACGGAGCCGCTGCGTGCGTGGTGCTGGCCTCGGCGGGCTACCCCGGTTCGTACGAGAAGGGCAAGGAGATCACCGGCCTCGAAGCAGCCTCCGAACACGCCATCGTTTTCCATGCCGGAACGAAACACGAGGACGGCCGCATCCTCACCAACGGAGGGCGCGTGTTGGGCGTAACCGGTCTCGGCGCGGATCTCCAGGAAGCGCTCGACAACGCCTACGCCGGCGTTGCCGCCATCCGATTCGACGGCAAAACCCTTCGCCGCGACATCGGGCAGAAGGGGCTGGCAAGGCTTCATCCGGCATGATGCGCACGTTGAAAAAATCTTCCTTTTACATGTATAAGCTGGGGGTAGTGGCGCCTTGTAGTGTTTTGTTGTTGTGTGTGACTGCCTGTTCAGGGACTCAGGTATCCCAACCACTCGACATCCCAACGGATTCGACGGCTTCAGTTGTAGATATCGCGCTATTTCGTGACGCCCGTTCTCTCGCCGCCGATCCTTCCGGTCGGTTGTACGTTGTGGATGCAGCCGAGTCTACGGTCTCCATCTTAACTGTGGAAGGCGAAGTGGTCGGCACCTACGGCGGACCGGGAACGGGCGAGTACAGCCTCCTTGATCCGGCCGATGTGGACCCCACCAATGGCCTGGATCTCTTCGTCGCCGACTTGGGCAACGGGCGGATTCAGCGTTTTTCGCGTGACGGGGAGTTCATCGAATCGGTAGCGGTGCCCGTCGGAGATCCGGGGGTCGTGCTGGGCGGCGACGTCGCAGAAGGGAGGCCGCTGGCAGTAGCCGTCGGGCCGGGCGGCGCCCTGTACGCCGTTGAGGGAGAGCGGCGTGTGGTTCTTCGCTGGGAGAGCGACCGCAGGCTCTCAAGGCTGCTCGGCCTGCCTGAAGACGGCGGCGGTGCATTGATTGAGCCGGTGGATATCGTCGTTTCAGGTAAAGGCACCGTGTTTGTCGCCGACCGGCAGCGCAACGCCGTGCTCGTATACGACGGGCTGGGCACGTTCCGCCGGGCTATCTCAGGACGCGCCTCGGGAGGCGTGCGTGCGGTAGCTCTGGCGCCGTCCGCCGAAGGCGAACGGCTGCTGATCGTGGGGCCGCGCGCCATCGCCGTCCACGAGGCCTCCGGCGGGCTCGTGGATGTCGTTCGGCCTGCTGTCTCGGAAGATCTGGTTGGCGCTGCCGTGGCAGGTGGTGATCTGTATGTGCTCACGCGGACGCGGCTGCTGAGGGTGGAGTAGCCCCATAACCACCTTGCACAGCCCCGATCCGGGCGCTACGTTGCGGCTCGCATTCTCCAACTGTCCGTCCGCCCCTGTCGCTCGCTACGCTTTCCGACACCACAGACCATTCGGCTGTTGACAGCCGCTGAAGGCCGATGGGGGCTCGAAACTCACTGATCCGATTCGCACTGATGGCTGTTGCGTTGGCAACGGCGGGGGAGGTGGGTGCGCAGCCGGGACTGGGCGCGGTGCGGGACTCGGTGGTGCTTGACGGCCCTGCGATGCAGCTTCGACATCCCGTCATACCCGGTTCGGAGGCCCTCTGGCTCCGTCGAGATTCCGTCTCCGTTCGCCTTGACTCCACGGCCTACCGAATCGATTACCCAACGGGCGCACTGCTCCTCCATCGGTTTGCTCCGGCGGATTCCGGGGCTGTGCTGGTCGTCCACTACCGGGTGCTGGACCTTGGCCTGCGGGAGGTCTACGCGCGTCGCCGCGTCGTCGAGGAGGAGCCGGACACCGTCGGAATGCTTCGCGTGATCGAAATCCCAACAGAAGCCGAGCGCAACACGACGCCGCTGTTTGGCAACAGCCAACTTACACGGCGCGGCTCCATCACGCGCGGGCTCATTGCAGGCAACAACCGCGATATAAGCCTCGAATCCGGCCTGCGGATGGAGCTTTCCGGGCCGATTACCGACGACGTGACTGTTCATGCCGTCCTCACCGACGAGAACACGCCGATCCAGCCGGAGGGCACCACGCAGCAGCTCTCCGACTTCGACCGCGTATTTATTCAGCTTGACGCGCCGGTCGGGCAGGCGCGTCTCGGCGATGTGGACCTCGAATTGCAGGGCTCTGAGTTCGCCGCGTTCAGCCGCAAGATTCAGGGCGCCGCCGTACAGGCCAACGTGCCTGCGTTCGGGTTGTTTGCAGGAGGCCGCCTGAACGTGGCCGGCGCAACCACGCGCGGCATCTTCCAGAGCCAGGACATCACCGCCATCGAGGGTGTGCAGGGGCCGTACCGCTTGCGCGGACAGCAGGGCGAGGAGTTCGTAATCATCATTGCGGGCAGCGAGCGCGTCTACCTCGACGGCATCCTCCTCACGCGTGGCGAAACCAACGACTACGTGATCGACTATTCGACGGGCGAAGTCACCTTCACACCTCGCCGCCTGGTTACCGCCGAGCGTCGTATAACGGTCGATTTTGAGTACACGACGAGTCGTTTCACGCGGACGCTACTTGTGGGCGAGGGGGAGGCCGGGCTGTGGCGAGGAGAAAACGACGAGGCCCGTGTGCGCATCGGATTCACGGTCCTTCGTGAGGCCGACGCGGCCACGTTTGGCGCTGAACTGGGGCTCTCGGAGGCCGACCTGGACGCCATCGCTGCGGCAGGCGACGGACAGGTGCTGGTGGACGGCGCGGAACGTGTGGTCTTCGACCCGGAGAGCGCGTTTGTGCAGTACGTACGTACGGATACCCTCTTCGCGGGCCAAACCTTCTCGATCTTCACCCCGGCCACCGCAACCGCCGATTCGGTTTTCCGCGTGCGCTTCTCTCGTGTTCCGGCCGGCACGGGCGACTACCGGCGTAGCGGCCAGGCCATCAACGGCATCCTGTTCGAGTGGGTCGGCCCTACCGGTGGCGACTACATCCCGTTTCGGCTCCTCCCGAAACCGGCTCTGCGTCAGATGGTGGATATTCGCGGCGCAGTGGAGCCCATCC
>JADFLK010000296.1 GCA_022564455.1 Bacteroidota bacterium | reverse complement strand
GTGCTCAACACGGACGTGGCCACGCCCATTGAGACCATAGAGATCAACCTCGAGCGCTGGCGCTGGCTACCCGACGACCTCGGCGATATGCACGTGCTCGTCAATCTTCCGTCCTTTGAGCTCGATGTACGCCTGCCGGCAGAGGGAGGCGGCTACCGCGACGCCCTCACCATGCCTGCCGTGATCGGGATGGTGAACGCCAGAGGCTGGACGACACCTGTTATGAGTGATTCCATCGAATCGATTGTGTTTCATCCTTCGTGGTTTGTACCCAGGTCGATTCAGGCCGGCAGCCTCATTCCGCAGGCCCGTGCCGACAGCGGTACCACGCTTCCTATGCAGGGGTTTGATGTCTACGCAGGCGGCGCATGGGTGGACCCAACCATGGTGGATTGGGATGCAGCCCTTCCCGGCCAGTACCAGTTCGTGCAGCGGCCGGGCGGAGGCAACCCAATGGGGCGCGTGAAGTTTGTGATGCCAAACGACAACGCCATCATTATTCACGACACGAACCGTCGGGGAAATTTCGAGAGGCCTGTACGAGCCTTCTCGAACGGCTGTATTCACGCCGGCGATGCCCCCGCCCTCGCCCACTTCCTGCTGAGCCGAACGAACGGATGGGATAGGGAAACTGTGGAGGCAGCGTTGAACCGAGGCGGCGAGTGGGTGGTGCAGCTGGCTCGGCCCGTGCCCGTCCACTTGCTATACTTCACGGCGTGGGCCGAGCCCGATGGCCGCTTGCGAATCTTTAACGATGTGTATGGCCGCGACCAACGGCTCCGCGGCACGTTAGGATTCGACGACGAGGCCTCGTCTTAGGAGGCAGTTGAAATTGGTTCGATGACCCTTCGACATTGCGGGAGGGCGATTGAAAGCGCACGCAGAGGTCGGAACACTCGTCACGGATCCCACTCTTGGAGAGCGCGGCGCCAAAACGGCCTTTCATGGTTTACTGTGAACCGGCCCCGATTCGGTGTAAACCTTGTGCCGTTTAGTTGATATTCTTTTCGAGTTGGGGCTAGCCTTCGTACCTTTCTAGACCGCCAAGCGCCAGCGTCGTCATCATCCTCTCACCCGTCGCTATGCCCCAGCGCTCCAATCGCTTGCGCATACATCCGGCTGCCATCGCCATGATCCTGCTCATGCTGGGCGGGAGCGCCGTGGTCGTCTATCAAGTCTCCGGCACAGGCGATCTGCCGTGGACAGATGAACTACCCTGGGCAGAGACCGACCCGTTCGAGGGATTGGATGAAGTTATTCGGGCACAGTTGGTGGGCGATTCTACCGGCTACGCACTCCTGAACGGTGAGCGGATTACGCTCCATCCCAAGGTGGCGCAGTTTTACTTGGCGCGGGCGTACGCACCAGCCTGGACGGACGTTACCGCACGCGACACGCTGGTAGCGCTGCTCCGCGCAACGGCCGATGTAGGCCTCGATCCGGAGGGTTACCACACCACGGCGTTGCAGCGGCGAGGCGAAATGACGGTGGCAGACTCAATCGGCTCGTTGGCCGATCAGGATTTGCTGCTTACTCATGCCGTGTTTGCGTTGGCCGACGACCTCTCCGGCCCGCGCGTTGACGTAGACGAACTCTACGGCTCCAACTGGTTTGCTACCCACCGCACCCTCCGGGCCGACACGTTGCTGGCGGCTGCACTGGCCGACCCGCACCCGGCCGCGGCCGTCGCCCAGGCAATTGAGCGGCTCCACCCGCAACATCCGGGGTACCGCGCTCTGCGCGCGATGGTTACCCATCAGCGGTCGCTCGTTGAACGAGAAGACTGGCCCACCATCCTTCCCGGCCGCGCCATTGCACCGGGAGATACATCGGCGCTGGTTCCTGCTCTTCGGGACCGGATGCAGCTCGAAAGCCTCGCTCTTCCGCATCCGGCAGGGCCACTGCGTATGGTATATGATGAGGCGTTGGCCGAGGCCGTCAGAGCGTTCCAGACAAGCCAAGGAATCGAAGCCAATGGGGTGATCGCGCTGCCTACACGCGAGGCAATGAATACCCGTCCGACCGGCGACGTCATCCCGCTGCTCACGCTCAATCTGGAGCGCTGGCGCTGGCTTCCGCAAGACCTCGGCGATTTCCACGTGCTGGTCAACATCCCGTCCTTCGACCTCGCGGTGCGCGAGCGAAATGGCGATACCTACACCGAGAACTTCCGCATGAACACCGTAGTGGGTAGGCGTTCCTGGGCAACACCGGTCTTCTCCGATACCATGACACAGATCGTCTTCAACCCCACGTGGACGATCCCAGCGTCTATCCAGATGGAATCGTACGGCAGAGTGAACCCTCGAGGCATGGTTCGTGATCCTGGGCCGAGCAACCCCATGGGGCGCGTCAAATTCCTCTTTCCCAACGATCACGCCATCATCATCCACGATACGCCATCTCGCTGGGCATTCAGCCAAAACCAGCGCGCCTACTCCCACGGATGTATCCGCGCCCACGAGGCCGGCCGGCTGGCAGAGGAAATCCTGACGCGCACGAATGCCTGGACGGTGGAAGATGTCGAGGCCAAGTTCAGCGGCCCGTGGCGGCTGCAGAATGTCGAACTCGATACGCCCGTCCCCGTGCATCTCGTCTATTTCACGGCGTGGGTTAGCGAGAACGGCCAGTTGCAGACCTACGGTGATGTGTACGGCCACGATGCAAAGCTGGCCGAGGCGCTGGGGATTGAACTCGGAGCACGCGGCTGAAGTGGCTCCGGCCACACGAACTCACCCCGGTTTTCATTGTCTCGCCGCGCCCGGATGGCGAGCTTAGAGGATCAGATCATCAGCCTAACAGGCACCCCATGTTTCCCGTCCTCCGGCCCATTCTGAACAAAGGCGGCGCCGGCCGCTACGCAACGCGCGAGGAAACGGCTGAGCGCCTTAACCCTCTCGTGCGCAGCCACCACGAGTTGCTGCTCGCCTACGACAACGCGCTGGCCAATCTGGACGACGGCGACGCCCGGGCACTGCTCGACGCCCTGATGCCTCGTGCGCGCACGGAATCCGGCAAGCTGAGCGAGACGGTCTTCAGCATGGGCGCTACGCCTCCAAACGGTACCGACCTCGAGCCCGCAGGCTCAGGCAGCAAAGAAACGGACGCCGAACTCCTCTACCGCGTCCTCAATCTCGAGCGTGACTATTGTGAGACCCTCGCCGGTGAAATCGATGCGATCCACCACCAGGAGCGAACACGAGCCATCCTAAAAGTCGTGAGAGACGGAAGTGAAGCGCGGCTGGAAGTCGTGCGCAGCCTCACCAACCGGCTACCGCAGCCGGCGCGCGACTAGGGCTATAGTGTTGTGCGTATTCCGCAAGGCCAACTGCCCAATCAACTACGCAATACGGATTGCGCATTGCCATGACAGCGCCCCCAGATACGCAAAGCTTCCCAGACGTCGTCGTCTCCGGCATCCAGCCTTCGGGTGCCCTCCATTGGGGCAATTATTTTGGTGCGCTCCGGCAGCATATCACACTGGGCAACGACGAAACACGCCGCAACGAGGCCTACTACTTCATCGTCAACTACCACGCGCTGACGAGCGTACGCGATGCGGAGGCCCTCAGGCGTTACACTTTCGATGTGGCGCTGGACTATCTCGCCCTCGGTTTCGATCCGGACAAAGCCCACCTGTTTCTCCAGAGCGACGTGCCGCAGGTGACGGAACTAGCCTGGATCTTCCTCTGTC
>JADFLK010000295.1 GCA_022564455.1 Bacteroidota bacterium | reverse complement strand
AGGGCAGGGCACGCGCTTCTGGTTTGAACTGCCACTTGCTGAGGACGTTGAGGTGACAGCGAAGAAGGGTGTAGAGGAGATTAGCTCGCCGCAGCCGGCTTCGTTGTAAGCAGGGCAGCAGATCTGTTGTCGAGCCCATGGAATCTCGACGAGAAGAGCGCCGAGCTACTGCGAGAGGTTGGATTAGAGACGCCGGAAGCGCTACCTGGAAGCGGGAGCGGCCCTCACTTACAAGATCCTGAAGCAGCGCTTCCCGATCGCAGCTATTTCGTCTTCTTCAGGAAGTGACGGAAGCTCATGCTCCTGTGCAGATCACCGGAAAACATGGAAACGCCGTCCTCGTCTCTGAGGAGGACTGGGGTTTAATTCAGGAGACGTTGTACCTCCTCTCCATTCCCGGGATGCGCGAGTCCATACTCAAGGGAATAGAAGAGCCGCTGGATGAATGCGACGACGAGTTGGACTGGTGAGTTGGCGCATCATCTTCTCCAGTCAGACCAGGAAGGATGCGAAGAAGCTGGCGTCGCCGAACCTGCGCCCGAAAGCGGAAGTACTGCTGGAGATTCTGAGGGAGGATCCGTACCGGTCGTCACCTCCATTCGAGAGGCTTGTCGGAGATCTCAAAGGCACGTGCTCGAGGCGCATCAACATTCAGCATCGGTTGGTTTACAAGGTATATGACAAGGAGCGGATGGTGAAGGTGCTCAGGATGTGGAGCCACTATGAGTAGGGGCTCATCCTAACCTTTCGAGAACAAGCCTCGCCACATGTCTCCCAATCGCAAGCGACGCCGTGGCTGCCGGGGAGGGTGCGTTGATGACATGAACGGCGCGGGCCGTTGTTTCTATGATGAAGTCGTCGGCCAGCGAGCCGTCAGGGTGGACGGCCTGGGCGCGTACCCCGGAGGCAGAAGGGCGGAGGTCGTCCATTTGCAAAACCGGAACGAGCCGCTGAAGCGCCGCCAGGAACGAGTGCTTCGAGAACGAGCGCCGCATCTCCGCCAGGCCCGCCCGCCAGTGCTTCCGCGCGAGCCTGCGGAAGCCGCTGTAGCCGAGTATTTCCGCCAGTTCGCGCGGCCGGATCGTTCCGAGGTCGTACCCTTCTCGCGCGAACGCTATGACGGCGCTCGGCCCGGCTTCCACGCGGCCGGCTACTCCACGTGTCAGGTGGACGCCAAGAAACGGGAAGGCGGGATCGGGTACCGGGTAAATCAGGCCCCGGCAGTATGTGCGGGCCGATTCCGACAGCTCCACGTACTCCCCCCGAAACGGCACCAGTTGAACGGAAGGCTGGACACCAAACAGCCGCGCCACGCGGTCGGCCCAGAGCCCAGCGCAGTTGACGAGCACCCGCGCCTCGACGGCGCCGCTACTCGTCTCAACTACAGACGATGTACGTCTCTCCATGCCGCCGAGAACCTGGGTGGCTGTTCTGATCTCGCCGCCTCGCTCTTCAATACGCTCAGCCAAACGCTCGGCTACAGCGCTGAAATCGACCACGCCTGTTTCGGGAACGTGCAAGGCGGCGACTCCTGCTGCGTACGGCTCAATTTCTTTCAGTCGCTCGGGGCCGATCCGTTCGGCATGAACGCCATTTGCCTTTGCACGTTCGTGAAGTGCTTCCAGTCCTGGGAGTTCGTCGTCCGTAACCGCGACAATCGTTTTCCCGCAGATGGTGAAGGCGATGCCTTCCTTCTCACAGAAGGCTTCCATTTCTTGTTTCCCCTTTCTGCAGAACTTCGCCTTCGCAGATCCCGAGGGGTAGTACACGCCGGCATGGAGCACCCCGGAGTTCCGCCCTGTTTGATGGCGCCCAATCTGGTCTTCCTTCTCAAGGACGACCAGCCGGAGGTCAGGGTGTAGCTCTTGCAGCCGGTAGGCCGTTGCAAGCCCGACGATCCCGCCTCCTATGATGGCAACGTCGTAGGTCACAAATCAATTCTGTGGCGAAAACAGAAAATAGCGCGCCCCGCACCGAAGTCGATGCGGGGCGCGGGTAAAAAGATCTGTCGTCCGCCTGATGGACTCAGAATATACCGGATTAGCCAGTTATTTAATGAGCACGATGCGGGTCGTTCCGAGAACAGTTTCACCTTCCAGGCGAACCGAGTACGTACCGCTTGGGAGGAAGGAACCATCCACACGAATCGTTTCGAAGTGGTTGGCCTCGGCATATCCGTCGTACAGATCGGCGACCTGTCGACCGAGAGCGTCATAGAGTGTTATCGTGACATGCTGGCTCTGGGCAACCGAGAAGCGAACCGCCGTGCTCGGGTTGAACGGGTTCGGGTAGGCACTCTCAAGGGCGTACGATCCAGGTACATCTACAGCAACTTCCACCTCGTTCGAATACTCGAACTGGCCGTCATAATCAACCTGCTTGAGGCGGAAGCTGTGAATCCCGCCACGCTCCAGCACGTTGGTGACGAACGAGTAGTTATTTGTTTCAGTGGTTGTGCCGTGGCCTTCCACGAACCCGACGGATACCCAATCGTCTTCATCCAGGCGGTGCTCAACGTCAAAGCCGGCGTTGTTGGTTTCGCTGGATGTAGCCCAGTTCAACCGGGCCGTTCCGTCCGCGAGAAGCACTGCGCCGAACGAAGTCAACTCGACAGGTATAGCGCCCTCCGGATACAGCGTTGGGCCGACGATATCGCACTCATACGGATTGCCCCCGGTGTGGCTGGCGCCGCCGCGGTACCAGAACACGATATCCTGGCCGTTGACGTCCTGGCCGTTTATCTCGCTGTTGAAGTTTATCGCACAGCCTGCGCTCCCATCGTGGATCTCGCCGGCGTTGTAGCGGAGAATGATTGCATCCGCAATCGAGAAGGGATCGACCGGAAGTAGCAGGTCGGCAGCACTTGGCACGATGCGATAGGCTGCGTCCGTCACCGTGTCGGCGACTCGCCAGTAGATGCCGTCGGTTCCGTTGCCCCAAGTGCGGTCATCTTCGATTGTGATGAGGGTTGACGTGCCCTGAACCGGGTTAAACTCTGTCACGACATCGTTTGCTGCGCCGTCCAGATCGAAGTCAAACCGCCAGTAGACGTGGTGCCGATGCGTAGCGCTCGTGCACGTGGTATTCGAGGACGCGAACGAGTACTCCGGCCAGATGCGGCCATCCAAGTAGAAGTGCCACTTCATGCGGTAGCGGTACCAACCCGCGCTCATGTGTGTGGTCAACACCAGTTCGTCTTGGTATTCTTCGAACGCTACACCCTTAAAACTTCCAGGCGTGCCGCCAACTCCCGTATCACACGTGGTGCGGACCGTACCGGGCGTCGAAAGTGCGACGCAGCTACCAGCCTGGACCCCGTCTGCCTCCATGTTGGATTCGCTATAACTCCAGTCGCGGAAGCAGCCACAACCTCCCGCATCGTATTCGACGTTGAGGATCGGTGTGTGGGCTCTTTTGAAGACGAGGTGTCCGTTGTAGTACACATCGCGAAGTTCGAGGCCAGAGCCGTCGCCGCCGGAGCTATTGCTTGGCCGAACAAAGTCGAACGTCCAGGCAGGGTTGCCGGCCGGCCATTCGACGCTGCCGGTCGGGGTAGCGTTACACGAATAAGTGACGTCAACTTGCGCTGCTGCCGGTAAAGCGGCCAGTGCCAGCCCCAGCGCGGTGATGATTAGACAGGTAGATGTACGCATGGTTGGTGAGGGTTGCGCCCTGGGGCAGTTATTGAATCGGGTCGGGGTT
>JADFLK010000294.1 GCA_022564455.1 Bacteroidota bacterium | reverse complement strand
AGGTCGTGGATGCCGCGCGTGTAAGCAAACGAGGCCGCCGTCACCAGGAATAGCGCATTCCGCCCCGGCACGAATGAGGCGGGCAAGTCCGGGGCAAGCTCGTGGGTGTCGTTGCTATCCTTCTCGTGCTCCGTCAGCGAGCTGAACGCTAGAAGCCCCGTCACGTCGAGGATAGTGAACGGGACGCCGGCCTTTTCGGCAATCTTCGCCGCCTGTTCCAGTTCCACGGCGTGCTTCTGGCCGTACCGAAAGCCGATGGCCGCCACCCGCTCGAACTCCCGCAGGGCCCAGTAGAGGCACGTGGTGGAGTCCTGGCCGCCGGAGAAGAGGACGAGTACGGAGTTGTTCTGACTGGAAGTTTCAGACATAGTGTTTCAACGCCAATATCGGCCCGACGAGCCCGGAGCACCGCAAAATGTGGCGGAAGGTTGAACTGAGGCCATATTGGACGCCGTTCGTCTCCCCTCATGCCCTGAGACGTAAAGGATGCAACACAACCCGAACAGGTTGTATCTCCATTTACAACCCATAGAAGTTGTTATGTGCGTAAACTCCCACTGTTTGGTGGCAGGGATTCCCAACGGCCCGACCTCTTGCCATCGACCTCACATTGGCACAACTAGCAGAGGTTGTATTCCCATGTACAACCTATAAGCGTTGTTCACCATGTCATCTCTCCATGCAGTCCTGACGGGCGACATCATTGGCTCTACGAGTCTCTCGTCTGAGCAACGAACCCAGCTACCTGAAAACCTGCGCGACACCTTTCAGGATGTTAACGCGGTATACGGCAACCGCACGAACCTCGCATTCGACTTCTTCCGCGGAGATGCGTGGCAAATGTACATGGAGAAGCCGAAGGAGGCCCTGCACGTGGCCGTCTTGTTTCGCGCATTGCTCCGCGCAAGGTTGGATGTAGACACGCGCATCGCGATCGCCATCGACACCGTGGACTTCGTGAACTCCGAGCGCCTGAGTGAGAGCGACGGCAACGCCTTCCGGCGCTCCGGGCGGGCGCTGGATGGACTCGGCCGCCGGACCATGACCTGCCTTTTGCCTGACGATCCGGTAATTCAGACCGACCAGCCCCTCTTCAACGCTATCAGCAGGACCACTGATGTGTTCATGTCGGAGTGGACACGGGCGCAGGCGCAGGCCGTCGCCCTTACGCTATCGCTGAGGCCGGAGTCCGGCGAGTACGCCAATCAGAAGCAGGTGAGCATGGTCTGGAAGCCCGAGCCCATCAGCCAGCAGGCCGTAAGCGCCCACCTCCAGCGTGCGCACTGGGATGTTATCTCAGATTTCCTCCACACCTACTTTCTGGAAGTAAGCGAACTGGCGCGTGATTTCAACTCAGAGGCCGATCAGTAATGGATATGGCCCTTCATACTGCAGCGGTTTTAATCTGCACCTACGTGTTTGCCGGCCTGATTCGTTACCCCAAAGGCCCGTGGCGCGCTGTGGTTCTGGCCGTTCTATCGGCACTGGCTGCCGTCTGGCTGATCGGGTTTGCATGGCCCGGGGGCGCTATTATCGTTCTTGTCTTCGTCGTTTCGATGGCCGGGTACCACGCACACGAAAAGGTACAAAAAGCGGCGTGGTGGCTTGTCGCTCAGACTGTCGTGCTTGCTTCGCTTATCGTGCTAGCGCTTTGGGTAGAAGCCGCCGTAACCGTGCCCCCGAACATCGCAGCAGGGCCCGTTCTACTTGCCGGCCTGGTTGTAACCATCGAATGGGGCGGTTCCTGGGTCGGCAGAGCTATTCGTCCGTTTTCAGATGCACTAACTGAACCATCGACAGACGATGACGGTGTAGTAACGGCTTCCGGCCTACCGGGTGGCTTCCCTGACGGTGGGAAGATGATCGGGCGGCTGGAGCGACTCCTCATCTTTCTTTTCGTGCTTGCGGCCGCGCCAACGGCAATAGGCTTCCTTGTCACCGCCAAGTCCATCCTCCGGTTTCGCGAGATCAAAGACCACGACTCGCAAAAGCAGGCCGAGTACATCATCATCGGCACGCTAATGAGTTTCGGATTCGCCCTTGTCACGTCGTATCTGACACGGCTCGCCCTGATGGCGCTCCTACCCGAATCCTCACTGGACGCCTTCTCTATCCGTGGTGAATCGCAGGGGCCATGACGCGCCGACCGCCTTCCTACACCAAGTGGCCAGACTCCCAGGAGGCTGTTGAAATACGTCATCCCCGCCGTACGGCGGGGCGCCTCTCGGCCGATCTCTTCGTTGCCCCGCAGTACTGCGGGGCCGAATCACCGATTCGACTGCGATCTCGCGCCTTGATCTCAACCGAGATGCCCTCGTCTCGGCGACAGAGCACGTAATTCAACAGCCTCTTAGAGGTCGAGAGGGCGTCGGTATGGGGCCGAGCGAAAGGCCACACCTATGCTCTCTCCAGCGTTGCCTCAATCAGGCCGTAGGGCTCATCCACTGGGACGAAGATCTCGTTGGAGTTCTCCATGTCAAACGGAGATAGATCGACCAGCAGCCGATGCACGTTGGGCATGGAGAGATAGATGCTGGTAATCTCCTTGCACTGCTCCAGCGCGGCTTCACCCATCGCATAAAGAGTGTGTTGCACCGACAAGCTATCGTGCCGGGCAAAGGAATCCAGAAGGGTTTGGCGAATGATCCCGCGACACCGGGTTACGTCTGCCTCGGGCTCTCGGTAGCACCAGGTAGCCTGCAGATTCGTGCCGAACAATCGATCGCTCGTCTCTTTGAGCGTGGTAAACGCATCGCGTGGGAATCCCTCAAACCCTGATTGGGTGGTCTTGAGAATGTGCAGATCGCGGATGCCTGACTCAATCGACAACGAGCCGCGCGTTTGCCGCACCAGGCACGTTCGCTTTTCGTTCCCGGCGCTCAAGAACGC
Source organism: Bacteroidota bacterium (assembly GCA_022564455.1). The sequence continues at coordinate 821 of JADFLK010000294.1, read as the reverse complement.
ATACGGATGCGGCTTCCGTTCCTCGCCATCGGCTTGCCCGACCTCGATGTGCTGCCACAGACTTTCCTCCAGGGCCACCTCGACGCGGGCAATCTGTTGATGGCTTTCGAGAAAATGCTGCGACAGCATCAGGCCAAATGATTCAATGGGGCCAACCGAATGATCCTTTGCCAACGCATACACCGTGTTTTTCATCGTGTCTGTCGGCACGATCCGGCTGTTGTCACCATCCGTATAGACTTGTTCAAATGCCCCATGAAACTTGATTTCAACCTCGATCTCGGTGACGTCGTGATGCTCCGGACGCCGTTCGACTTTCACGAGACGGACACCACCTTTACCGTACTGATTCTTCGAGAGAATAATCGACATAGCCTAGCTCCCCCGATAGGTGGAATAACCGTAGGGACTCAAAAGCAGCGGGACGTGGAAATGCTGATCCGGATCGTGGATCTCGAACACCACCGAAACCTCTGGATAGAAGGTGGACTGCTCCTGGAGCTGAAAATATTCGCGCACATCAAAGGTGAGGCGATACACCCCTCGGCCCACCGAATCGTTCAGGAGGTCAGCTATTCGCCCATCTCCATCCGTGACGCCCTGGGCGAGTACCTGCCAACTTCCTGATGCTTCTTGCAGGGCCAGGACCACGGCCACCCCGACGGCCGGTCGTCCCCGCGAGGTATCCAGTACATGGGTCGTAATCGGACTTTTCATGGTTTCGCGTTTGCTTGGCGGCGGTTTTCGAGGATATGGTAGAAAGAGCGGCTGCGGATATCATCCAGCGTCAACCCGGTGACTAGCGCCTCGTCCTCTGTGAT
>JADFLK010000293.1 GCA_022564455.1 Bacteroidota bacterium | reverse complement strand
ATCGCGCGCTCTATGCCAAGGTGGCGCTCAACACCGACATCATTCTCGAGGAGCTCGATCACACGGTTCCGCTTTCAACCTCCCGCCACGAAGACATCGCACGGCTACGTGAGACCGCACGCGGACGGTTCGTGAACGTGCATTAGCTGGCGCCCTTTGGCTAGCATAACCGTGGTATGGCTCGTATTGTTTGAGGAGGAGTGAGTTGTTAGTCGTGAGTCGGTAATTGATCTCGGCTTGCTCTGATCCCAGCTGGAGTCACAACTCACGACTTACTACTCACGACTCACTGCCAACACCTGGAACGCGATCGATGGCCAACTTTTCGCACTACCGCGCACACACCGGATCCAACCCAGACAAGCTGTTCAAGTCGACGGTGTTCGAGGGTGGCGGCTTGCTGCTCGGTTTGAACTGCCTCGATCCCGGACAAACCCAGCAGGTCCACACACACGGCGACCAGGACAAGTTCTATTATGTCGTCGAAGGTCAGGGTGAATTCGTGGTGGGCGACGAGACCCGCCTAGTCGGAGTCGGACACGTCGTATCGGCGCCCGCCGGTGCGAGTCATGGTGTTAGTAATAAGGGAAGCGTACGACTTGTGTTGTTAGTAGGTATGGCCCCATCGGCAAGCGCCGTGGATTCTAGCCCTTCTCCAGCGAGGAAACGCTCAATGCCAACCAAACGAGTACGCAAGGCAGTCAAACGCGCAGCGCGCAAGGTCAAGAAAACGGTAAAGCGCGCTCGGAAAGCCGCGGGACGCGCCAAGAAGAAAGCGACGAAAACGGCGAAACGCACGAAGCAAGCCGTCGGTCGCGCCAAGAAGAAGGCGGCCACGACCGCGCAGCGGGCCAAGAAGGCGGCCAAGCGGGCACGCAAGGCCGTAAAGCGCGGAACGAAGAAGATGAAGAAGGTGGCCAAACGAGCCAAGAAGGCCATAGGCACGGCTAAGCGGAGGGCGCGCAAGACCGCCACACGGGCGAGGAAGGCTGTAAAGCGGGCCAAACAACCCTAGTACTGATTGGGCGGGCGGCTGCGGTCGCCCGCCCACCTCACCGAAGCGTTAACGAGTGCTTGGTGACAACGTCCAGATAGCTACGGAACCTTCCTGCCTCGTGTTCCTCGGCGAAGCTTTGTAGAGTCTGCAGTAACTGAACGCTGTAGTAGCCGGGAACCGACTGTGGAAGCCGCGTGCGAAACCTGCCGCCGAAGTAGCTCCGAATGATGACGCTCGGCTTGGCTCGTGGCAGCGCCGCGATGTTGTCCGCAAACCGATCGAAGCTCCCGTCACCCATCACATAGAACTCGACGTTCGACGTGTAGTAAGCCGATACGCGCTCGCCCATCTCCTCCACGTAAGCACCGATCGCCCTCACGGCATGATCCCCCGCGAGACTGCCGACAACCGGCACGATCCTATCGCGCTGCTGCATCGACTTGAGAAAGCGGAAGTCGTCTTCACGGGCGAGATAGTTGGCGGACTTGCCGGTAAGGTCCGTCTCGAGGAGCAGTTGCCGTAAGGTAGGATAGTAGGGCTGCGGCGCCCGGTCGAACGAATTGAAACGCAGCCCCAATCCCGCGCGAATGAACGTGTCGTGGAACCGCCTGATGGTCCGCAGATCCGTGTCGCTCAGCGGGAAGCCAAAGTCGGCAACCCGCGCCTCGATCGCCTTCCGAAACGACGCGACGCTCGCCTCCTCGGAGGGAATGCCGTCGATGTATTCCACCAGATCCCGGATGCTGCGGGATTCCCACGCGGCGGCGTCTTCCGGCACCGGCCGCCCGAACAACATAGCGAGGTAGTGCACTCTGTTGTCGGACAACTCGAACAAGGCCTTGAAGAGAAGGTGTTGCAGGAGGTTGTCGCGCCGGATGTCGATCATGAACGCGATGGTGGGACGGATCTGCGCCACATAGGAGAAATTTTGATCCGGCCCGACACCGAGATATGCGCCACCACTCACCCCCATCTCCCTCATCTTGCCCATCACGTGGAGATACGATGTCTCGTTGGAAATGAGGTTGTCGGTGTCAAAATAGCCGCCCGGCTCCGACAGCTGCTGGATGAGGCGACCAAATTCCGAGGTGGCCGTTTGTTCGACTTGCGCCGATCCCGCGCCGAACGCTCGATCCCGCCCGTCCGTGCCCCGTCCACAGGCGGCCGATGTTATACCGAGAAGAAGTGCGATGAATTGGAACTTGCGCATACGCCGGGTGTCAGGTGTCAGGGACTGGGTGTCGGGAACAACGACATCCACGTCATCATCGTGGTCCCGTTGGGATATCGTTCCAACAGTACGCCGGGCAGGAGCATCGGACAATGCGGAAGCATGAAGCCCGCGGAGATTGTGACCACCAGACCAGGTTCGCGTAGACGCTGCCATGGATGCCGACGACCGACAGACCGAATCTCCCCCTCAACCGGAACGTGCTTGGTTGCAAAAGCGGTGGGAGTTCGACGACCCCACCGTGTCGCAGGCCCGCCTCCTGCGCAAGCAGATCCTGGTATGGGTGGCGGCCGTGGCCGTCCTGGTGGTTCTGGGCGGCACTCTCGTGCGCATGACTGCGGAGGAAAGAGCCAGGAACGGAGCCTACCGCGCCGCGGTCGAGGCCGACCTCAGCCGTTTGGTTGCGGTGCAGCAAAGCTACTACGAAGCCAACGCCAGGTACGCATCGCTCGATGACCTCGGCGTTGATTACATCTCCTCGCAGGGAGTGCGTGTACGCATCGCCAACGCCAACGCCAATGGGTGGAATGCGGGCGTCTGGCACCTGCGAACTTCGTACGCCTGCACCGTCGCCATCACGATTCTCCCGACCCCCGATAGGGAGCTACCTGAGGCCGATTGCCGCTAGCGTCCATGAGACGATGCCCGCCATGGACGGCTACTGGCCTTTCGGGAACATTCGCTCTAGGTTGACCGTTGACTGGAGGTAGCTCTTTCACTTCAACCGGAGACCGGTCATGCTCACTTTTTCAAGATCCATCGCCGCGGCCGCGGCTCTGGGCTTCGCCGCCGCGGCCTGCGGCTCGTCCGAAAGCGCGGAAAGCGACGTGGTCGCCACGGTGGCAGCCGCTGACACCACGGGTGCCGCCATGTGGGCCCACCTCCAAGAGTCCAATTACGAAACAGCATGGCAGCTGTGGCCGGAGAAAGGCCGCCTTTACACCGGCCAGATGCCACATGGGATGCTCCTCACGACGTATCTCAACAGCGTCGCCTACGAGGCTCTCACCGGCGGTGCGGCCACGATGCCCGCCGGCGCGATCGTCGTGAAGCAGAACTACATGCCCGACAGCACCCTCGCCGCCGTCACCACCATGTACAAAGTGCCCGGGTACAATCCGGATCACGCGGATTGGTTCTTTACCAAGCACCTCGCCAGCGGTGTGCTCGACACGATGCCCAACGGCATGGGCATGGAGGGGCGGTTACCGGGTTGCCAAAACTGTCACGTCGGGAGGCAGTCCAATGATTATCTCTTTACCGGAGCGCTCGGTGGAGGCGGAGGCGGTCGGTAACGAATAGTCGGCTGTCGGAACGTCGACGCGATGGGGCGGCTCCGTGAGTCGCCCCATTTTTACCAAATAGCCACGGAATCCACGGAACCCACGGACCCCCTCACCGCCCATTCTTGGGTTGCCCCCTTTCCCGACCCCGACTTCGGACTGAATACACATCGAGGGCTTCTTGGTAACGAAAAACCAAAAAAGT
>JADFLK010000292.1 GCA_022564455.1 Bacteroidota bacterium | reverse complement strand
GCGTAGGTCGGCAGGAAATCCACGTTCATGCTACCCTCCGGCATCATCTTTATTGTTTGATCTGTCTTTCCACTGAATTGCTGAGGCTCTCTGGACGCGAAAAGTCCAATCTGCGTACGAATCTCGTAGTCATTACATCAGCCTCCTCTTAAATCTATCCGCCAGCTCATTCGCTTCCTTCTCTGTGGCGGCCTCGGTGTAGATACGCAGGATGGGCTCGGTGTTGGATTTGCGGAGGTGCACCCAGCAGTCCTTGAAGTCGATCTTGACACCGTCGATGGTCGAGACGTTTTCGCCCGCGTACTGCTCGGCAATCCTGGCAAGGAGGTCGTCGGGATTGGCGCCTTCCGGCAGGGGCAGCTTGTGCTTGGCGATGTGATAGCTCGGTAGTTCCGCGCGGATTTCGGAGAGCGACTTGCCCGTCTCCGCGAGGTGCTGCAGAACGAACGCCGTGCCCACGAGGGCATCCCTGCCATAGTGGAGCGCTGGGAGAATCACGCCGCCGTTCCCCTCGCCGCCTAGCACCGCGCCAACCTCCTGCATTTTCTTCACCACGTTGATCTCACCAACAGCGCTCCGGTAAACGGGTTGATCGTACTTCGCCATTACGTCGTCTATTGCGCGGCTGGACGACAGGTTGGTAACGAACGGCCCCGGCTGCTTACGCATCAGGAAATCGGCGGCGGCGACCTGCGTCAACTCCTCACCAAAGAACGTCCCCCCGTCTTCTACAAACGCGAGGCGGTCGGCGTCCGGATCGACGACGAGTCCGATGTCGGCTCCCGTATCGCGGACGTGGTTCAAGATGCCCTCGATGTTCTCCGGCAGCGGCTCCGGGTCGTGCGCGAATAGACCGTTGCACGTCCCGTTGAGGACATCGACATCCTTTACACCGAGTGCATGCAACAAGGCGGGCAACGCAAATCCACCGACAGAGTTGATCCCATCCACGACCACCGTGAAGCCGCGCGCCCGGATCACATCAGCATTGATGTAGGGCAGTTTCAGAATCCGTTGGATGTGGATGTCGAGGAAGTCCTGCTCGCTGTACCCGCCGATCTCATCATGCGAAACCGTGTACGCGCCGGGCTCTTTCTCGGCCATCGCGATGACGGCCTCCGCTTCGTCGGGCGAGAGAAACTCGCTCTTCGCGTTGAGGAGCTTCAGGGCGTTCCATTCGGCCGGGTTGTGCGACGCCGACAGAATCACCGCGCCACTCGCTCTGGACTCCAGCACACCTATTGCAATTGTGGGCGTCGTTGCGAGGCCTGCATCAATCACGTCGCATCCGCCGGCCTGAAGCGTAGCCGTTACGAGGCGCGAGCAAACCTCGCCCGTCGTCCGGCCATCCCGGCCAACAACGACGACCGGTTTCTCCGATCCCTCCTGCTCGCGGCACCATCCCCCGAACGCAGCGGCGTAACGAGTGAGGACAGCCGGGTCGAGGCCATCTCCGAAAACACCGCGAATACCGGAGATGGAGGCGATGAGAGGCACGTTGAGGTACGAAGTGAAAAGTGAGAAGTGAGGAAAGACTGACTGATTAAACCGTCACACAAGCTACAGACTATCCCCCATCCTGATTTCTTACTTGCTACTTCCAACTTCCCACTTCCCCTAAACTCGCCCTTTATTAACGGAACGCGCCGTGTGGTTGGCGTTTGATTACGCACCTGATTATTCCACGCCCGTGAGTATGCCTCCTTCAACCATTGTTGCTACCGCCGATCTGGCTCTGCCTCGGGCTGCGGCCCCTTCGAGAGTAGCCGATTTCAAGGTACTTCTCAAACCTGGCATCTCTGCCTTCGTGGTGGTTATGGGCATCGCAGGCTACCTGCTGGGCACGCAGGGCGGTATCGACTGGATTGTGCTCATCGGACTGATTGCAGGTACCGCGCTTACAGCCGGTGGATCGGGGGCGCTCAACCACGTGGTGGAGCGGAAACACGACGCAAAAATGAAGCGGACGAAAGACCGTCCTCTCCCAACAGGTCGCATCAGCGCGGGTGTGGCATATGGGTACGGACTGGTGCTTCTGGCCGTTGGCCTCTCCGTGCTCACTGCCACGACAACCCTACTCACAACCATCCTTGCACTGGCCACGGCGGTACTCTACATCGCTGTCTACACGCCCCTGAAACGAATCACGGCGCACAACACATTTGTGGGGGCCATCCCCGGCGCGCTTCCGATCCTCGGCGGATACACGGCAGCAACAGGCTCGTTCGGCCCTCTCGGATGGGTCGTGTTCGCCATCCTGTTTCTCTGGCAACTGCCGCACTTCTACTCCCTCGCCTGGAAGTACCGCGACGACTACGCCGCCGGTGGCTTCGTGATGCTCCCCAACGTAGACCCCACGGGCAAATCTACGGGCCGCAACGCAGTGATCGCCGCTCTCCTGCTGCTCGTTGCCGGCATGTTACCCACGGCGCTTGGCGCAACCGGATGGGTCTATCTGGTGGGGATGATGGGCATCGGCACCGCGTTCACGATCCCCGCCTTCGCGTTCTACAACGAGCCCACCGACAAGCGCGCACGGCGCCTGATGTTGACCTCGCTGCTGTACGTCCCAGCCTTCTTCGTGCTGGTCGTTATCGATTTCCTCCTGCGTTGAACGCCTGCCTTTCGGTTTCGGGGGTCACGCATCGGTACGGCGATGTCGTAGCGTTGGATGACGTCACGTTTGAGGTCGCCGAGGGCGAACGGTTTGGTTTGCTGGGTCCGAATGGAGGAGGTAAAACCACGCTGTTCCGGCTAATTTCGACACTGATGCAGCCCACTCAGGGTGCTGTTACTGTGTTTGGGGAAGATGTATCACGTAACCCCGACGCCGTGAGAAGACGCCTTGGTGTAGTGTTCCAACACACTGCGCTGGATGCAGAACTGACCGTCCGCGAGAACCTGAAAGCACACGCTGCGCTGGTCGGCGTGACGGGCGGAACGGCTTCAGAGCGGATTGCAGACGTGTTGGACCGGATGGGATTGGCGGAACGTGCGAAAGACCGCGTCAAGACGCTCTCGGGGGGATTGGCGAGACGCACGGACCTTGCTCGCGGCCTCCTCCACCGCCCCGACCTGCTCCTCCTCGACGAACCCACGTCCGGCCTCGACCCCATCGCCCGCAGAGAGCTGTGGGATGCGCTGGATGGGCTCCGTCGCAACGGTACAACGCAGATCGTGGCCACGCACATGATGGACGAAGCCGAGCGCTGCGACCGAATTGGCATTCTGGACCTGGGGAAACTCGTCGCCATCGGGCGGCCGGAGGAGTTGAAGGCAGAACTCGGCGCCGAAACGCTGTGGCTGGAGGGCGCCGATCCTGCAACCCTCCAGCAACATCTGAAAGCACAATTGGATCTTTCGTCTCGCGTCGTCGGGCGAAGCATCCTTGTCGAGGCGGAAGAACCGGCCTCGCTCTTGCCGGCCATCTACAAGGCCGCAGGCGAGTTCATCACGGAAGCCTCCATCCGTAAGCCAACGTTGGAGGATGTGTTTGTATCCGTGACCGGGCGTTCGTTTTCTGATAACCAAACAATACACGTACCTGTGTAGGGGCACGATATATCGTGCCCGGACGTGATGTATCACGTCCCTACGGCCAATACAATCAGCCTCATCGCATTCTTGCCTCAGACGCGATATGCCGCGTCTCTACGATTTTCCGGACCACAACTCTTCTCTCACCCGGACGCGAGATATCACGTTCCTACACCTGCAC
>JADFLK010000291.1 GCA_022564455.1 Bacteroidota bacterium | reverse complement strand
GGGAATCACCACAACCAACAGCGCCGCCTTCATATCGCGACGTAGCGCACTGGGCCAACTTGTCGCCTCGCCCTCCGAGACTAGCTCGTAGTTTCGAACACCCGTCTCCGCCACCCTTTTCCTCGTGCATTCTCCTGTACCTGCGATAACGGACACACTCGCTGAACGCTACGCAGCCGTTCGCGCGTTCACGGAATCCCTCTGCGAGGGCCTTGTCACGGAGGACTACGTCGTCCAGTCGATGACGGACGTGAGCCCAACGAAGTGGCACCTCGCACACACGACGTGGTTTTTCGAGACGTTCGTCCTCAGCGAGTTCGCTGAGGACTACGAGTTGTTTCATCCGAAGTACCCGTTCCTCTTCAACTCGTACTACGTTCAGGCGGGCGAGCGCCACTGCCGCGCCCAACGGGGCTATCTCTCGCGCCCAACAGTAGAGGAAGTATTTGCCTACCGCCATCACGTTGACAAGCAGATGGACACCTTGCTTGGGGGATTTGATGAAGCAAGCAATCCACGGTTGGCTGAGGTGCTGGAGATCGGCCTGAACCACGAGCAGCAGCATCAGGAATTGATGCTAACAGACATCAAGCACGTGTTCTCCGTCAACCCGCTGCGGCCGGTTTACCGGGAGAAGACCCACGCGCCTGCAGCCGATCCCGGCCCCGTGCAGTGGATTCCGTTCGAGGCCGGGCTGCACGAAATCGGGTTCAAGCCTGCCGGAGGCACTGCACACGAACGCTTTCATTTCGACAACGAGGGGCCGCGCCACCGCGCGTTTGTAGAAGCCTTTGAACTCGGCCACCGCCTCGTTACGTGCGGCGAGTACCTCGCATTCATGGCGGATGGCGGCTACAAGCGGCCGGAGTTGTGGCTCAGCGAAGGCTGGACGGCCGTCACCGAAAACGAATGGTCGGAGCCCTACTACTGGGAACAGCGCGACGGCGCGTGGTGGCATTTCACCCTACACGGTATGCGGCCGGTCGATCCGCACGAGCCGATCACCCACATCTCATATTTCGAGGCCGACGCTTTTGCGCGATGGGTAGGGGCACGCCTTCCGAGCGAGTTCGAATGGGAAGTCGCGGCGAACTCCATTCCCCTCGAAGGCCACTTTGTCGACGCCGGGCGCCTGCACCCGGCACCGGTTGAACCTCTCAATCTCGGCGACGGCGCCCCGGCAGAGCCTCGCCTCCTCCAACTGTTCGGCGATGCCTGGCAATGGACGCAAAGCCAGTACAGCCCGTACCCCGGCTACCGGCCTGTGAACGGTGCCCTTGGCGAATACAACGGCAAGTGGATGAGCAACCAGTTCGTTCTCCGCGGCGGCTCGTGCGCCACCAGTCGCTCCCACATTCGCCGGACGTACCGCAACTTCTTCCACGCCGCGGCCTCGTGGCAATTTACCGGCATCCGGCCGGCGAGGAGTCTATAACTTTCATTCATGCACACTGCTCCCCCCACCCCAATCGCAGCAAGCGACCCGCTCCTACAGGATGTGCTCAACGGCCTCTCTGCCACACCGAAGACCCTCCCCAGTAAGTACTTCTACGACGAGACAGGCTCGGCGCTGTTTGATCGGATCACGGAACTGGATGCCTACTATCCAACCAGAACGGAGCGGGGCATCATGCGGACCCACATCCGTGAAATGGCGGAGGCCGTTGGGAGCGATTCGGTTCTGATCGAATACGGAAGCGGATCGAGTGAGAAGACGCGGCTCCTTCTGGATGCCCTCCCCAACCTCACGGCCTACATACCCATCGATATTTCGGCAGAGCACCTGGAGGCTACAACGGACCGGTTGCGAATGGCTTACCCCAACCTGGTGATTTTGCCGGTTGCGACGGACTATACCAGGCCATTCGTGATCCCCGACGATCCCGTGCGGCGCAGGAAGCGCGTCGTGTATTTCCCGGGCTCCACCATCGGCAACTTCACACCGGAAGAAGCACGGCAGTTTCTTGCGCAGATTTCGGGCGTCATCGGAATGGGCGGGGGGCTGCTGCTCGGCATCGACCGGAAGAAAGACCGCGACGTACTTGAACGAGCCTACAATGACCCTGAAGGGGTGACGGCGGCCTTCAACATGAATCTCTTGAAGCGCCTGAACCGCGAACTTGGCGCCGACTTCGACCTCGATGCATTCTCCCACGAGGCCGTCTACAATGCCGAACGGAGCCGCGTGGAGATGCATCTGGTGAGTAGCCGGGAGCAGACGGTTTACATCGACGGGGCGGTGTTTACGATTCATGCAGGCGAGAGCATCCATACCGAGAACTCCTACAAGTTCGATGTGAGCGATGCGGTAGGGCTGGCGGCTTCGGCCGACCTTGAGCTCGTCCACGAATGGACGGACGCGAACGAATGGTTCAGTGTGTTGTACTTCGCGTGCACAAAAAAGCAGTAGGTTAACAGTTCGTTGAAGCTGAGTTGAGTTCAACGCGGCCGGTCCACACGCAGCCAACCGGTTTCATGGCCAAACCCATCAAGAAAGCCCTCGGTGTAGATATTGGCGGCTCGGGGGTAAAGGGCGCACCGGTTCACCTCAAACGTGGTGAGCTTCTTGCAGAACGCTTCCGAATCCCTACGCCTCGGCCTGCCACACCCAAGGCGGTAGCGAGCGCCGTGGCAGAGATCGCCAGACATTTCAAGTGGAAGGGTCCGATTGGCTGCACCGTGCCCGGACTTGTACGAGATGGCGTGGTGGAGATGGCCTCCAACCTCGATGCGACGTGGAACGGCACGCATGTAACCCAACTCATCAAAATGACAACCGGATGCAAGGTGGCGGTGATGAACGACGCAGATGCAGCCGGACTCGCCGAAATGAAGTACGGGGCCGGCAAGGGCGAGAAGGGCGTTGTTTTGTTGCTCACCTTTGGGACCGGCATCGGCAGCGCGCTTTTCTTGGATGGCCGTCTTCTCCCCAACACGGAACTCGGCCACCTGCAACTCGGTGGCCAACTGGCGGAAGACATCGCAGCGCATTCCGTACGCGAGACGCAGGAACTGGAATGGGACGCCTGGGCTCGCGACGGCGTTCAGGAGGTTCTAGACCACATTTAATTCCTCTTCTCGCCTGATCTCATCATCGTCGGCGGAGGAGCTAGCCGCCCCGATCGCTGGGCGGAGTTCGGGCACCTGCTGCTCACACGTGTAAGGCTCGTACCGGCTGCGCTCGGCAACAACGCCGGAATCGTGGGCGCCGGGATTGTAGCACGGGCGCAAATACCACGAAAGCGCAAACGAAAGAAAAGTGATTGACGGATCAGTCCTCGTCGTCGCGGACGAGTATCGGGACGAGGATGATGTGGAGGGGGGCGAGTACCTCCGTCACGTTATGGTCACTCCCGGATCGTCACCAGATCGGGAACCAGGAATGCGTCGCCATACCGCTGCCGAACTACAGAGAGCATGGTTTCGGCGTCCCCCCTAAACTCGAAGGCGCCGATGCGAACGCGATAGTACGGTTGGATGTAGGCCATTTTCGGTTGGAGGTCGTTCGGAATGCCCTGCGCTCCCCGCTGGGTTTCCCACCATGCACGAGCTTCTGTCAGGATGTCTTCTGCCACGTATCGGTCTTCCCCGGAGAAGATCTGAATCCGAAAGCCCTCCACGGTACGAACCGTCTGCTGCAGTTCGTCGGGAACATCCACCCGGCCTTCCATGAGTCGATCCGGGACATCGTGCTCAATGGCCTCGGTTCGCGGCCTCGGATCGGCATCGTAG
>JADFLK010000290.1 GCA_022564455.1 Bacteroidota bacterium | reverse complement strand
CGGGGCTCATGGCGCTCACCGCGGCCAGGTCCAGCTGCGGCCCCACACCCGATACGCCAATCATAATCTCGAACACCTGCCGCTCAGCTTCCGTTGCAAAGCCGTAGAGAGTCTGGCTGTCCTCGCGGACGATGAGCGTGGTGTACAGCCTCGCCGCTTCCCCTTTCGCCGGCAGTTTGTCGAACGACGACGTTGGTATGAGAAGCCGGTAGCCAAGCCCGCCAACATCAATGACGGCCTCGGTTGGCTTCTTTTCGGCGAGCGTACCGGAGACGTAGGCAATCAAACCAAAATGGGGTCGAACAACACGTAGAGACGCCCCGTGGGGCGTCTCCCGATAAGGCGATAATGTACGGGCCTGGAGACGCCGCAGAGCGTCTCCCGATAAGGCGATAATGTACGGGCCTGGAGGCGCCACGCAGGGCGTCTACGTGATCGCCGTACGTTCAACCCGAGTCCGCCGCATCACAATCGGCACGCGGCGTCCAACGCCGAACGCCTTGTCGCTGACGCGAAGGCCCGGCGCGGCCTGGCGCCGTTTGTATTCGTTGCGGTCTACCATGCGGATGATCTTCGCCACGAGGGCCACGTCGTAGCCCGTCTTGGCGACGATGTCGTTTTGGCCGAGCGCCTCTTCGACGTAGTGGTCGAGGATACGGTCGAGGACATCGTACGGCGGGAGGGAGTCCTCGTCGAGTTGGCCTGGTTTGAGTTCGGCGCTGGGTGGTTTGGTGATGGTGTTTCTTGGGATGACTTCTCGGTTGGCCTGCTTGTTTATGTGCTCTGCAAGCTGGTACACCTGCGTCTTGAACACGTCCGAGAGCACGGCAATCCCGCCCGACATATCGCCGTACAGCGTAGCATAACCCACGGCCATTTCGCTTTTGTTACCCGTCGTGAGGAGGAGGTAGCCGAACTTGTTCGACAGGGCCATCAGCGTGACGGCACGCGACCGGGCCTGGATGTTTTCTTCAGTTACGCCTTCCTCGGTGCCATCAAACAAAGGTGCGAGCATCTCTCCAAAGGCATCCACAGCGGGTTTGATGGCGATGTTGTGGAATTCGATACCCAGGTTCTCCGCCAGTGTCTGTGAGTCGGCCACGCTACCGCTGGAGGAGTACTTAGAGGGCATGGTCACACCCACGACGCGCTTCGGGCCAAGCGCGTTGACGGCCAACGCGCACGTTACGGCGGAGTCGATGCCGCCCGAAAGACCAACCAGGGCTTTCTCGAACACGCCGGGGCCGGTTTTCTCCACGTAGTCGCGGATGCCGAGGACGAGGGCGTCGTGGATTTGGGCGATGGGGCTGATATCGACCCCCTCCCAATCTCCCCCTGTCCAGGGGGAGGGGCTTTCTGTATCCCACACAAAGAAATCCTCCTCGAAGGGCTTCGCGTGCCAGAGGATGGTTCCGTCGGCGGCGTGGACGCGAGAGTCGCCGTCGAAGATTAGCTCCGTGTTCGCGCCCACCTGGTTGACGTAGACGAACGGCAGGCCGTGCTCGCGGCAACTCTCCTGGATGAGTTGCGTGCGTTCTTCCGATTTGCCCACGGCAAACGGCGACGCCGAGATATTGACGAACAGATCCGCTCCGGCCGCTGCCAGTTCATCAATCGGGTTGGCGTCGTACAGATGGAAGGGGGCGATCTCTTCGTTGTTCCACATGTCCTCGCAGACGTGTAGGCCGAGCTTGCGCCCACGAAACGCCACACACTCTCTGGTGTCGCCCGGCTCGAAATGCCGAAACTCGTCAAACACATCGTACGTGGGCAGCAGCGCTTTGTGTGAGACGCCGGCAACGCGCCCGCCATCCAGCAGCAACGCCGCGTTGAACAACCGCCTTCCCGTTTCATCCGGGTTGCGAACCGGAGCGCCGATGAGCGCCGCGAGACCTTCAGGCAATTGCGTTGCGATGTACTCGACGGCGTCTTCCACGTCATCCAGAAACGCCGGGCGATCCAGCAAATCCTGCGGCGGGTAGCCGGTGACACACAGCTCTGGGAAGACGGCCAGTTCGGCGTTCTCATCCACCGCCCGGCGCGACCACGCGAGGATCTTCTCGGCGTTCCCGGCAAGGTCGCCGACGATGGGGTTGATCTGGCAGAGGGCGATGCGCATTAGGGTGTAGGTGACTCACCTTGTTCAACCGATGAACATAAATAATTGGAATCCGATCCCGTACAGAGACTTAGCGTAGAATGCAGTGCCAACGACAACTAGTACAAAGTACCGCAGCGTCATTCCCGACGCTCTTACGCAAAAAACTGCAAGTATGGCAAAAGAAGGCCCTCAGCCCCAAGGCACCCCACCGGTGCTGTATAAATATCGATCATTTGATACGGATGGTTTTGACGTCAGCCTGATAACTCGGGGCTCCGTATGGTTTTCTTCAGCTAAGCACTTCAACGATCCATTCGATTCTTCAGTCCACCTTTTCATTGACCAAGTTCCATGGAAGACCAAGCTGAAACATGCTATGGGCCTCCTAAAACGAACTCAGCCGCATTTGAATAGATGGCAGCGGCGGGAGATTGCTGCTCGCGAACTGAAAGCAAGGGAACGAGATCCGAACCGTGCCGAGCAGTTCCAACAGAGCCAACAGCGACAAAACGAGACGGCCTTTGGAATCTGTTGTCTAACACCAGTACACGACGACCTGCTGATGTGGGCCCACTACTCTGACGATCACAAAGGTTTTTGCGTTGGCTTCCACTCACCAGCAGTTGAGATGATGCAGCGCAAGTTGGCTTCTTACGACGGCAGTCTCTTGGATTTGGTAAAAGTGAAATACGCAGAGGAGATGCCACATGTTGGATTTTATGAGACGATGCTTTCCGACGACTGGAACCCTCGACTCATAGAACTGGTGACTACCAAGTCGATTCACTGGAGTTACGAACAGGAGTACAGACTGATGTATTGGAAGCACCCGGATGAGATACTACCCTTTGGTAAGGAAGTCATTGCCGAGGTAAGATTTGGATGTCGGGCAGATAGCGAAGAGGTTGAGAGAGTGATGAAGGCGATGGACAGTGCCAACATGAAGATCCCCCTCTATCAGGCAAAGAAGCACTCAACAAGGTTCGCGCTGGAGTTTGAACGCCTTGCCTAGTCAGACACTCTCCTGTGTCCACAATCATACCACCCGCTCCGAATCAACCTCCGGCGGTACCTGCCCCCGGTAGCGGAAAACACGCTGCAGGATGCGGATAATCCAGGGGAATTGCAGCCGGGCGTACCACTGGTCGGCAGCGCGGCGGGCGGCGAGGCCGTACGACGGATAGGGGTGGATGGTGTCGGCGAGGGCTTTGAGGGAAACGCCGTTGCGCATCGCCACGGCGTAGAGGCTGATGAGCTCGCCGGCCCGTTCACCGAGGATGCTCACACCGAGGATCTTCCCACGCCACTTCGTGGCGAAGACCTTGATCTGGCCCGTCGTTTTGCCGTCCGTGATACCGCGATCCACTTTCGTGTAGGGGAAGCGGTAGACCTCGAACTTTGCCCCTTCGTCGAGGAGTTGCTGCTCCGTTTTACCGAGTTGGCCAATTTCTGGCGAGGTAAACGTCACCCACGGCACGTGCTTCCGGTCAATCTTCATCGGCACCTTGAGCACGGCGTTGGACGCAGCCACTTTCGCCATGTGCTCGCTCATATGCGTGAGCTGGTACTCGCCTGTGCAATCGCCGACGGCGTAGATGTGGCGGCGGGACGTGCGGCACTTCTCGTTG
This sequence comes from Bacteroidota bacterium, assembly GCA_022564455.1. Next base: position 14 of record JADFLK010000290.1, on the reverse strand, counting down.
ACGGTTATGCCGCG
>JADFLK010000289.1 GCA_022564455.1 Bacteroidota bacterium | reverse complement strand
CGCGGCCTGCTCGTGCGCCTCCCGAACAGCATCGTGGTTGATCTCACCAAACGGAAAAGCGCGCTGGCGGTAGAACCAGTCCGTCGGCTCCATCGCACCGGGCTCGTACTTCTCCTCTGTCTGCGGGTTGTCAAGAACGAGGATGAACAGAGCGAAGGCAGAAGCGCCTCCGATGAGGAGAGCGATTGCAAGGAGAAATCGGGCACGCATGGGGGTTGGGGAATTGCGATACGATTGGGTACAAGGTAGGTATTCTCCCAAGACTCCTCGTTGCGGCTTCTACGCTGCGCCGTCGCCTTGGACCCTAGGGCCTTCGCTCCGCATGAACGCATCATTCTTCTCCGCCGGACGCGGATCCGGTTCAAGCTTCACCCGTGTCGTCACCTGCTCGCGGCGCTTCATGGCTTCGAACAATTGGCGGACATCGTATCCATGCTCGGCCGCCAATTGCTCTCGAATGGCACGCACCTCCGAAATGATGTCGTCGGGGGCGAAGTGGGCGGACTGTTCGGGGTTCATCATGGCGCTAGTAGTTCCTCAGGCGTACAAATCACTGGGGGCTCGTAGCCCTTCAAACGACACACCGCCTCGATCCGTTTCCTAAGTGCTGCATTGGCGAGGTGTTTAAAGTTCCATGTCAGCAGATAGTCAGCGCCGCCGGACACCGCCGCAGCGATGTGCGCCGCATCAAGCGCGGCCTTTTCAGGCAGTGGACCGGGATTGAGCAGTGCCTCTGCGAGAACCACTGTCTCCTCCGAAAGCGAGACTTCAGGGATACCGGCCAGCGCTTCAAGCCGATTACCTGCAGCATCCGGGTCGCCTCGCCCGGCCTCTGCAACCACCGCCTCTGAGATAAAAAGCCCGTAGCGGCTTCGCTCTTGCTCCCACCATACCTGGGTCAGATTCTGACGCGCTGCTGTCACTGGATCACGACTAGGACGCGCCGTGAGATAGCTGACGATGGAAGTCTCGATGTACAGCTTTGGCTTCATTCCCAGAAGCTAAGCAACACCGTTCTCGCCCGAGCCCGACTGTTCGCCCCGCAAAAATGCCTCAGACATCTTCACCATGCTGGAGCTGCCTATGTAGATGGGCGTGCGCTGGTGAAGAGCATGCGGCACCACATCCAGAATGCGGCTATCGCCGGTCGAGGCGCACCCACCGGCCTGCTCCACGATAAACGCCAGCGGATTAGCTTCGTACATCAGCCGCAGCTTTCCGTTCGGGTTGCGGGTATTGGCCGGGTAAATGTAGATGCCGCCCTTGAGCAGGTTGCGGTGGAAGTCGGCCACGAACGAGCCGATATACCGCGTGGTGTACGGCCGTGGCGGGGTCGAATTGGTGTCCTCTACCTGCATCCACTTGATGTACCGCTTCAGACCGTCGTCCCACGAATTGTAGTTGCCTTCGTTGATCGAATACATCTTGCCGTATTCCGGCGTGCGGATATTCGGATGCGAAAGTAGAAACTCGCCAATCGACGGGTCGAGCGTGAAGCCGTTCACCCCCTTGCCTGTCGTATAAACAAGCATCGTGGACGATCCGTACACCACGTAGCCGGCCGCCACCTGGTTGCGGCCGGGCTGGAGGGCGTGCTCGACAGTAACCTCGCCGTCGTGGTCCTCGGGCACTTTGTAGATGGAGAAGATGGTGCCGATGGAAACGTTCACGTCCACGTTGGATGAGCCATCCAGCGGATCGAAGAGGACGATGTATTTGCCCTGGCAGTCTTCGATTTTCAGGGGGATGGCCTCTTCGTGCTCCTCCGAGCCAATCAGGCAGACCTCCCCGCCACGTCGAAGCGCGCGGACGAACTCGTCGTGGGCCAGCACGTCCAGCTTCTTCTGGATCTCGCCCTGCACGTTGATCTCTCCCGAGTCCCCCAAGATGTCCACCAAGCCAGCCTTACGGACATCGCGGTCTACGATTTTTGCGGCCAGCGAGATATCCCGAACCAGCCTCGAAAATTGTCCGGTCGATCCGGGAATGTCACTTTGGCGCTCAATGATAAACTGCTCAAGCGTCGTGAGTGCACCGCCGCCTGTGGCCAAGGATGAACCCGGCCGAGTCGCTCCGGTCGTCGTTACAGTGTCTTCGGACATGTGTATTGAGGAGTGCGTTCAAGCGCAAAATGGGCCGGAAGCTAAAACCGGTTCGGGTAAGCTTCCAAAAGGTTTTTTATAGCAATTTCCGTGCGCGATGGGACCGAAACACCTTCTCGCCATTCATGTACCAGCCGCTGGAGGCTTCCTATGTCATCCACATCGTACCACTCGGGGAGCACTACAGGGCGAGCGCCCTCCTCTACCGCGCGCTCCAGCGTGCGCTCGAAAACGCTCCCGTGGCTGTATTGCATCTCAAAAAGGGGTGCGTACAATTCGTTGAGGCCCAACAAATAGTAACCGCCATCGGTGCTGGGACCGAGCGCCACGGTAAACGGCTCCGATAGCGCCCGGAAGGCCTCGCCGACGAACGCCGGCGGCAACGTCGGATGGTCGGTTCCGATAATGACAATCCGCTCGTAGCCTGCTGCAAACGTCTCCGCAAAGGCGCGGAGCATCCGCGGGCCGAGACCATCTCCCCTTTGCCGGTGGGTGGTGATGGAGCCTGGCGCGAACCCCGCAGTACTGCGGGGCGATTCCGCCCCGGCCAGATAAAGCCGCACCGCCACGGATTCATCGAGCCCAAACGCATCGTCCGCCGCGTAGGCCTCAAGCGCATCGTCCAGGAAAGCCTCGTAGAGTCTGGCTGCCTCTTCCTGTGAAAGCGGCGGCGACAGGCGCGTCTTCACCTGCCCCGGCACGGGAGCCTTGGCGAAAACGATGAGGGCGTAGTTCTGGGATTTCGGATTCGGGATTTCGGATTTGGGATTTGAGATTTCAGATTTGGGATTTGGGAGGCAAGTCCACGTAATCACGTAATCACGTAATCACGTCCTGCAAACTCCCAACAAACGCACCATCCGCCAGCGCCCGGTCCAACGTTTGCTCGAACAGATCGCCCTGGCCCGGAAAGGTCACCTCGTCGTAGAGGGTGTTGTGCCAAAGGAGGACCGCGCAGCCGCCAACGCGTTTGGCCGCTTCAAAAACAGCCTGGATCTGCTCGCTGGCTTCTTCCGGTGACAACCTACGATGCGAAAACAACGATGCGTCCATCACGGCTAGAGGCACCTCCCACATATCCAGTGGCCGGTTCTGGTGGATATCGAACAACCGAAACGGGTGGCAGGTAGCGCGGCGGAAGCCCTCGTGTTTCGAGAAGCCCAACGTGCTATCGATCTGAAAACCCTCCCGATCCAGCATGCGAGGCGTCGACGGGTCGGCCCAGCGGAGGAAGTGCGTTCGGATGCTTCGCGGCGGGCGTCCGATGGCCTTCGTGAGCACACCAAGCTCTTTGCGTAACAGGCCGGGATGGTCGTAGGCGGCGTAGCTCGGGTGCAGCCCAATCTCAAAGCCATCCATCGTCAATCCGGCCATGAACTGTCGGAGCCACGGCCTGTCGAGGCTGTACCCAACGTCCTCCTTTGCCGACGCCCCGCCTTTGAAGAAGTACGTCGCTGTGACGCGACGCGCCACCTCCGCCGCTTTCATGTGGTACAGGCTAGCCCGCCTCCGGTCGTTTTTCCCCCGATTGGAGAACGCCTTTCTCACCCTTCCCGAAACAAGTGACTTCAGACGGCTGCGCTTCCGCGTCTCTATAAAATCAATGTCTTGTGTGAGAGCTACGGCCCAAGGTTTTCCCTTCCACCTCCGG
>JADFLK010000288.1 GCA_022564455.1 Bacteroidota bacterium | reverse complement strand
AAGTCGGCAACCTCCTCAGGTCGGTCGTCTACCAGCAATGCCACCAGTTTAACTTCCGTGTGATTGGTGGTAATGCCCTCGGCTATCTGCTTGAGAATGACTGTCTTGCCGGCGCGCGGCGGAGCGACGATGAGGGCGCGTTGCCCCTTACCGAGCGGCGCGACGAGGTCGATAACGCGCATCGTGTAGTCGTCGGGGCCGGTAACGAGGTTCAGTTTCTCCTCCGGGTAAATGGTGGTGCCGGAGTCAAACTCTGTGAACTCGGCCCATTCTTCTGGGCTCACGCCCATTACCTCGTCCACCTGTGTCACCTGCCATGCACCCTTGCGGCCCGGCTTGATGACACCCTTGAGCGTCACGCCGTCGCGCAGGTTGTGCTTCTGGATGAGCGGCGGCGGCATGAACGGGTCGTTGTCGCCCTTGCTAAGGGAGGAGCTGAAAGAGCGCATGAAGCCGAACTTCTTGTCGCCAATCAATTCCAGCATCCCGTCCAGCGGCTCGCCGGGATGGCTTCCGCCGTCGTTGCGCTTGCGGTCCTTCTTGCTGCGATCCCGGCTGGCACGACGATCGCCACGGCTTTCGCTGCGGCGATCACCACGGCCCCTACTACGCCCTTCCATACGAGATTGACCGTTGGGCCGCAGTGCCGCGCCTTCTGCCGAAGAGCTGGAGTCGGCTTCTTGCGGCGGCCTTGCACGGCCAATATCGCTCTTGGTCAGATCGATCGTGCCATACTCTGCGGTTGCACTGGTTGAACTCCTGGTTTCGCTGCGCTCGGTGGGAGGATCCACAGAGCCATCAGCCACAGGGCCATCAAAAGAATCCAGAGGAGCATCCGAGGAAGCCACTGGGCCATCGGAAGATGCCGCAGGATCATCTTCAGTGGCTTTGACTCTTTTCCGAATCCGGGTACGCGCTGTGCCAGATGAACGCGCATTACGCTGCCGTTTGGGCTGCTCTGACGATTTGGGCCTGCTTTCGGCCTCTGGAGTTGATTCAGGGGCTTCGGAGCCCATATCGTCGTCTGGTGTGTTCTGGCCGAACAGTTCGTCTGCCATGAACCTGTTGTGTTAGTGATTACGAAGCCAGACGCTTCAAATAAGCGAAAGGCAATGAAAACTTGAAAAGGGGGTTCCGTGCCGCCTGCACGGGAACGATCGGGAGATGTACGGGCGCAACGGAAGCAGAAAGCGCTACGGACGCCGGGAAACGGGGGCGGTACAGAGAACGAGCCCTTTGCCGTCATTGGCATTGCACACGGACGCGCAAGGGCGGATCTTGGGACTCGGCCGGTGGATTTCCACAGGGCCGACAGCCCTTAGAATTACAAGCAACTATCGCGCCGCCCCGACGGTTTCTTTCCGCCTCTCCATCTCAACCCCGCGCCAAAAAGGCACCTTTTACATGGGGTTCGCCTCATAAAGGACGACCCGAAGAGCCCTGCCCGCTCCGATGTGCTCGGTGTGGTGGAAGCGGCCTTACCACTTGGTCAAATGCTTCCGACGGACCCTGCGTGTCTGTAACACTATCGTAAAGATAGATGAGTTCCACACCGACAGCAACTTTTCCGGCCAACATCTTCCCCAAAACCTTGCTCGGAGTGGCCAATTTCGCAGAGTATCTGCACGTAGAAGCTACCGGCGAGACGAATAATCCCCCACCCTGCTACTTCGCGGAGTGGTATTACAGACTGTACTGCGACGAACACTTCCGCAGTTTTTGAAATGTATTGGTTACACAGCATCGGCAAAGCAGAGCATCTCACGAAAACCGGATGAGCCCCTCCTTTCACCTCGAACGGAAACACTGGCGATCCGGCTGCCGCTACGTGGCCGGGCTCGATGAAGCAGGGCGTGGCTGCCTCGCCGGGCCGGTTGTGGCCGCCGCCGTCATCCTGCCGCCGGATGCCAACATTCCAGGCCTGAACGACTCAAAGAAGCTCTCGGCGAGCCAACGCGACGTACTCATGCCCATCATTACGCGTGAGGCATTAGCTGTCGGAGTTGGCCAATGCTCGCCCACGGAGATTGACCAGCTCAACATCCTCCACGCCTCACTGGAAGCCATGCGTCGGGCTGTTGCCGACCTCACACTCTCGCCGGACATCCTGCTTGTGGATGGTAATCGGGCTATCCGAAATCCTCCATGCGCGCAACAAACCGTCATCAAAGGTGATGCGAAAAGCCTCTCCATAGCCGCAGCGTCCATTGTGGCCAAAGTCACCCGCGACCGGCTAATGGTGGAGTTGGACTCAGACTTCCCCGTCTACGGGTGGGCGATACACAAGGGGTACCCAACAGCCGTTCACTACGACGCCCTCGCCGCCCACGGCCCGAGCCCCCACCACCGCCGATCGTTCAAGCTCGTTCGTTGAGGGCGCCGGTGATGGCTTCAACAACGGCCTCTGGTGAGAGGCCATCAGCCTCAACGATGAAATCGGCTTGCTCGTAGAACGGGCCTCGCTCGGTAAGAAGTGCTTCAATTCGCACAAGAAGAGCGCTTTCTGAAAGTAACCCGCCCTTCTGATCCTGCATGATTGGGCGATTTACCATCCCCTTTAATCGCACAGCGAGCGCTTTCGCAGCAAGCCGAAGATAGACGACCACCCCGGCGCTTTTTGCAAGCCGAAGAAATTCCTGGTTGAGCAACGTGCCGCCTCCTGTGGCTACAACAAGATGGTCTAGCGACATTGTCTCTTTAAACACATCAGCCTCAAGTTCACGAAACGCAGCCTTGCCATCCTCCTCAAATATTGCCACAATTGGCTTCTGAACGACCCACTCTATCTGCAGGTCCAAATCAACAAAATCGTAGTCCAGACGCTCGGCCAGAATTGGCCCGATAGTGCTCTTGCCGCTTCCCATGAAGCCTGTGAGATAGATACGAGATGGAAGACGCTTACGAGGCACGGATCGCATTGACAGGAAAATATCGCTCTAACTTCCCACTTCTCGCCTCCCACTTCCACTCGTGCCCACGTACCGCCTCCTGATCGAGTATGATGGCTCCTGCTTCCACGGCTGGCAAGTTCAGCCGAACGGCCCAACTGTACAGAAGGCACTGGAAGGTGCATTGGAAACCATCCTGCGCGCACCCGTCAATATGGTGGGCTCCGGGCGCACGGACGCGGGAGTCCATGCGCGTGGACAGGTTGCTCATTTTGGATTCGACGATGATCTGGATGTCTTCAAACTCACCCGCTCACTCAATGGCATCCTGCCCAACTCGATAGCAGTTCTGGCTTTGGAGCAAGCTCCTGATACCTTCCATGCGCGCTACGATGCTATCCGGCGCACGTACTTCTATCACGTTGCTGCCAAGCCCCGCGCTCTCGATCACCGCCTCCGGTGGGAACTCCGCCCTCCTCCTGACTTCGACCTCATGAATGAGGCCGCTCAAGCCCTCATTGGTACGCGCGATTTCAACTCGTTCTGCATCACGCAGTCGGAAACAAAGAACCGCGTGTGTTCTATCGAACGGGCGGTATGGATTGAAGAACGGCGCCCAAACGACTGGCGGTTCGAGATTGCCGCAGACCGCTTCCTCCACGGAATGGTGCGGACCATCGTTGGCACGCTGGTGGAAATCGGGCGCGGCAAACGACCTCCCAACGACATGGTCGCCATCATCGCAGCTACGGATCGCCGCTCGGCAGGCCAGGCTGCCCCCGCTCACGGCCTCGTCCTCGAACGCGTGGACTACCCCGAACCGATCTTTTTTGAAACGGGAACGGATCGTCAAAGCAACCCTTCCATTTTGCCCAATTCTGGG
>JADFLK010000287.1 GCA_022564455.1 Bacteroidota bacterium | reverse complement strand
CGCCGGGGCGGATTTGCTCGCGCACGGGCGCGTTGCGTGGGTTCATCGTGACGTAGCAGATGTGCTTGGCTTCGGTATGATCCGCCATCGCCAGGCAGAGTGCGTCGTCGGCGTTCAGAACAGCCGTGTCTTTGGCGATTTCGATCGGGACGCGCTTGATCTCGGCAAGCTGCTCCAGCGTGTCGATGCCCTTCATCCCCAGGTGGTCGGCTGCCACGTTAATGCACGCCGACACGTCGCACTGTGAAAACGCGAGGCCGGAACGCACAATGCCGCCGCGCGCCGTTTCGAGGACGGCAACATCTACATCGGGATCTCGAAGGACCATGCGCGAGGACGCCGGGCCTGTCATATCGCCTTTTACCGTAACGCGCCCATTAATCACCACGCCGTCCGACGTTGTCATGCCCGGCGAATACCCCGCCATCTTGATGATGTGGCCGAGCATCCGCGTGGTCGTCGTTTTTCCGTTCGTACCCGTCACCGCTGCAATGGCAATCCGCGTCGGCGTTCCCGGCGGGAAGAGCATGTCCATCACCGGCGCAGCCACATCGCGCGGGGTTCCCTCACTGGGTGCTACGTGCATGCGGAAACCCGGTGCAGCGTTGCATTCCACAATACCGCCGCCGATATCGCGCCATGACTGCGAAATGTCGTCCGTCAGGAAATCCACGCCGCCCACATCGAGGCCAATAGCCTTGATAGCTCGCTCGGCCATGTAGACGTTGTCCGGATGAACCACGTCGGTGAGGTCGATGGACGTACCGCCGGTGGAGAGATTGGCTGTGGAGCGCAGGTAAAAGATTTCGCCGTCGGGCAGGATGGTTTCCTTCGTGTGGCCCGCCTTCTCCATGATCCGATCGGCCTGCACATCGAACTGGATTTGCGTGAGGACCTTTTCGTGCCCTACACCTCGACGCGGATCGCTGTTGATGACCTCAACCAACTCCTCAATGGTGTGCTTTCCATCCCCGACCACGTGCCCCGGAACACGCTTGGCCACAGCTACCAGCTTACCGTTGACCACGAGCATCCGATGGTCGAACCCACTGATAAAGCTCTCGACGAGCACACTGCGGCCGGTGCCGTGCTCCCGCGCTTTCCCAAATGCGACGCGCACCTGATCGGCATCCATCAGGCGGATGGACACACCGCGTCCATGGTTGGCGTTGAGCGGCTTCACGACGACGGGGTATCCGATGCGCTCGGCCGCGCGTACGGCATTGCTTTCCGAGCGCACCAGCCGCTGCATGGGTACCGGCAGGCCGAGGTCTTGCAGCAGGTTGCGTGTGTCCTCTTTGTCACTGGCTATTTCTACGGCGATGTGCTTCGTCTCACTCGTCACCGTCGCCTGGATGCGCTTCTGGAACTTGCCGTGGCCAAACTGCACCAGCGAGTATTCGTTAAGGCGAATCCACGGGATACCGCGCGCCTCGGCGGCATCAACCAGCGATTGCGTGCTTGGCCCAAACTCCTTTCGCTGCGCAAAACGGATGAACGAATCGCGCTCCTCCTCCCAGTCAAAGTCTTCCTCAATCTCGGCGTCCAGCTTCTCCTGCACCTCCGATGGGAGCAGGTGGAGGATCAGCCGCCACCCGAGCTCGCCCGCTTCAAGGCCCACCTCGCGCTGCTTGTATTCGTACACCATCGTGTACTCGCCGGGGCTCTCGTCAACCGAGCGCGTCTTGCCGAACGTTACGTCGATGCCGGCTACATTCTGCAGTTCGATGGCGACGTGCTCCCACACGTGCCCCAGCCACGTGCCGCCGTCCTCATTCATCCGCCGGATGAACCCGCCCGGTTCACCGTAAGAACAGCCGTGCTCCTTTAATCCGGGGAGTGCTTCAACGAGTTTTTGCGGGAAGTCGCCGAGCTTGCCCGTCGGGTAGTCCTCCAGTGGGCCGAGGGCGATGATGTGCCGGATGACCGGGAAGTGGGCGTAGAGGTTCGGCCCTACGTAGACGTTCGTGGAGAGGATTTTCATGGGGAGGGCGAGCTATGTGCCGTACGAGGCCTGCTAGGTAGCGCAAAATGGTGGTTGAGGGCAAGCCCTTTGACCGAATACGCAAAGGATTTGTACTCACAGCGTATCTGTGGACGGCCTTGAGATTGCTTGCTTCGCGGATCCGTCCTCGATCCGTTCGGGGTGATTCGGAACCTGCACGTCAAGCTGCCGGATGCTGGATAAAACTCCTCCCTTTCCAAGGGAGGTGCCTGAGCGAAGCGAGGGCAGAGGGTTTTCTCACAGGATGAGAAAAAATCCGAATCGGCGCCCTGCACGAGACACCCCGCCTGCGTGTCGCAAACCCCCAGTCCGCTGTACAGCGGACGGCCCCTTAAAAAGGGGGCGGTTTGGGGAGCCACACTATCTTCTATTCCCTTTCAACGACCCAGGTTTTCATGCGACGCCTCGCCCTCCTCCCCATCCTCTTTCTTTTCGCGGCCTGCGGCAACGGATCTGACGGCCCCACGTCCACCAGCCCTGATCTCGATCCGGCGCCAATTTCCGACGACGCCCTCGCCCAGATCGACAGTACGACGCTGTACACGCACATCGCCGAGTTGTCTTCCGACGAATACGAGGGACGCGGCACCGGCACGCCGGGCGAGCAGAAAACCATCGAGTACATCGCTGAGCAGATGGAGGCGCTGGGCCTCGTCGGAGGCGCTGAGGACGGCTCGTTCTTCCAGGCCGTCCCGCTGCGCGGATCTACCATTACCCAGATTACCCCGCTGACGCTGACGCCGGAGAACGGCGAGGTCGTTGAACTGGCCTTCGTAGACGACTTCATCGCCTCCACCGACCTCGACGCCTCGGCGGCTTCCATCGAGAGCGCCGAGCTTGTTTTCGTCGGCTACGGCATCACCAACCCCGGCTACGACTGGGATGACTTCAAGGGCGTGGACGTAACGGGCAAGATCCTCGTCGGGCTCGTGAACGACCCGCCCGCCACCGAAGACGAACCCGATCTCTTCCAGGCGGACACGCTCACGTACAACGGGCGCTGGACCTACAAGCAGGAGGAAGCCCGGCGTCGCGGCGCCCTCGGCGTACTGCTCATCCACACCGAACCGACTGCGAGCTATCCTTTTACTGTACTCTCTAACGGTGCTCGGGGTGAGGACATCAACTTGCAAGAAGAGCCGGAAGGTGCGCTGGAGTTCAAGGGCTGGATCACCGAACAAGCGGCCGAGCAACTGGCGGGCATGGCGGGAACGACGCTGGAGGGGTGGTTTGAGCAGGCCGCCTCGCGAGACTTCATGCCGCAGGAGCTGCCGGTCACGGCGTCCGTGTCGATGTCGTTGACGACGCGCACCTTCGAAGGCACGAATGTGATCGGCAAGATCGAGGGCTCCTCACGCGCCGACGAGGCCATCATTTACACGGCCCACCACGACCACCTCGGCAAAGACGACGATCTCATCGCCGCCGGCGAGGACGGTATCTACAACGGCGCGGTGGATAACGCCTCGGGCGTTTCGATGATGCTCACCATCGCAAAGGCGTTTATGGCAGGCGAGACCCCCGCCCGCTCCGTCTACTTCATGACGCTTTCCGCGGAGGAATCGGGCCTCCTCGGCTCAAAACACTATGCCCTCTACCCGGTCGTGCCGCTGGCCAAAACCATCGCCAACATCAACGTGGACTCCGGAAACCTCAACGGGGCCACGGAGGACATCGTGGGCATCGGCGCCGAGCGAAGCGACATGCTGGAACTCCTGCGTCAGGCTGCTGAGGGTGAAGGCATGTCTGTCACGATGGACTCCAACCCGAACGCGGGCCTCTTC
>JADFLK010000286.1 GCA_022564455.1 Bacteroidota bacterium | reverse complement strand
TCACAACTCGGCACCATTGAGAGCGCCGGCCTTGCCAGTGGCATGTACGTGGTGCGTGTGACAGGCGAGCGCTTCAGCGATGCACTCAGCGGGACGCTGCTGAAATGATCTCGCAGGGATCATCCTGAGGAATCCCGACACAAATCGGGATGACGAAGGATCTCCAACAAAAAAACACCATTCTTCCGCCCGCCGGACTAACATTCCGGCGGACGGATGTCTTATGTAGGCTGCATAGCTTTATCTTTCCTGAGGTACCGAATCCACACCAATCTTTGCTATGCGTCAGCTGCGTTCATTGCTTCCCATGCTGGTTGTGCTGTTCTTGTTTGTCACCGGCTGTGGTGACCGAACCGAGAGGGCCACCGAGCAAACGAGCTCATCGGCTGTAGACGGAACGTACCTGACCGTCTGGAATAACGCGTTGTCAAGCGTGATGGTCAACGACATCGTATCGCCTCCGGTAGCGAGCCGGAACTATGCCTACCCAAACATTGCAGCGTACGAGGTCCTGGCTCACCTCGATCCAGGCTTCAGATCTCTGGAAGGGCAGCTTCGTGGGCTGGAAGAAACGCCCGAGCCGGAAGGCATCGTCGATCCGGAGCTTGCGAGTATCGTTGCGTTTTCGCGCATGGCTCAGGCCCTGGTTTTCGACGGTTCCCCATTGGCTGAGCGTGAGGCCTCGGTGTTGGAAGATGCCCGGAGAACACTCTCTGGCGACCTGGTAAACGCCTCGGTTCGCTACGGCGAGGCCATGGCGGCAGCCATCAAAGCCTACGCAAATGCCGACAACTATGCCCAGACACGCACAATGTCTCGGTATGTGCTCAATACCGAGGACCCCAGCCGCTGGTATCCGACGCCGCCTGACTATCAGGAGGCACTAGAACCGAACTGGAATCAATTACGCCCGTTTATCCTCACGTCGCTTGAAGAGTACGTCCCCGACCCACCGACGCCGTTCGACTCCAGCCAGGGGTCTGCGTTCTTCGAGGAGATGATGGAGGTTTACCGGACCGTTAGCGTAGATACCCCGGAGCGAATCGAAATAGCAAAGTTTTGGGACTGCAACCCGCTGGTGTCTACGCATATCGGGCATTTGATGACATTTGAGAAGAAAATCACGCCGGGTGGGCACTGGATTGGCATCACGGGTATCGCGGCGCGATCGGAAGGCCTCGACGCCATGCGAACGGCGGAGGCTTATGCTATGACAGCCGTCGCATTGGCCGACGGTTTCATCGTTGCCTGGGATGAGAAGTATCGGAGCGTCCTGATTCGGCCCGTGACGGTCATCAATCGCTACATAGATCCCGACTGGAGACCGCTTCTCCAGACCCCTCCGTTTCCGGAGTACACGAGTGCGCACAGCGTCGTATCCGGCGCCGCGTCTACCGTGCTGACGGCCTTGTTCGGCGAGCCCTTCAGCTTTGTGGATTCGACAGAGGTCGAGTTCGGTCTCCCTGCTCGATCCTTCGACTCATTCCGCGAAGCGGCCAGCGAAGCTGCTATCAGCCGCATGTACGGAGGAATTCATTACCGGCCGGCCATCGAAATCGGCGTCCAGCAGGGACGGGCGGTCGGGCAAAGCGTCGTGGATCGCATTCAGACCCGCGAGCCTGAAGACCTGGCCGTTCGGCGGTGAGCCTTGGAGAAGGTGGCTATGTGCATCGTGGTGGAACGCGGCCTGTCCTTCCTATTGATGACGGCCGTAGTTGGGTTGGCAGCCTGTGGTGAACCCGGGCCGGAGAGAGGATCTCCGCTGTTTGTACTGGTAAGTCCGGATGACTCGGGAGTCACGTTTGCGAACATGATCCGGGAGGATCTGCAGGTGAACATTCTGTCGTTCGAATACCTCTACAACGGCGGCGGCGTTGCCGTAGGCGATGTGACGGGAGACTCGTTGCCGGATTTGTTTTTCACAGCGACGCAGGGAGCAAACAGGCTTTACAAAAACCTCGGTGGTTTTCGATTTGAGGATATTACAGAACAGGCGGGTGTCTCCGGCCGCGATAGTTCTATGACAACCGGCGTCACGATGGCAGATGTGAACGGGGACGGCTTGCTCGATATTTACGTCTGCCAGACCGGCAAGCGGGAGTGGGCGTTCGATCGCCGTAATCTGCTCTACATCAACAATGGGGACGAAACCTTCACCGAGAGCGGAGCAGAGTATGGCATAGACTCCGAGAGTTTTTCCAACCAGGCTACCTTTTTCGATTACGACCGTGATGGGGATCTGGACCTCTATGTCATCAACCATCCGGACAATTTCGCGGAAGGGAATGTGGTCCGCCCGGAACCGAATGCGCCCGAGCCTTTCACCAGCGATCAGCTCTTTCGTAACGATGGCGGAACGTTTTTCGATGTCTCGGCCGCGTCCGGCATACAGAACCATGCCTTTGGCTTAAGCGCAACCGTAGCCGACTACAACGACGACGGTTGGCTGGATGTGTATGTGGCCAACGACTACATCCAGCCCGATTTTCTGTACATAAACAACGGTAACGGGACCTTCACCGATCGAAGTCGTGAAGCGCTGGCGCACACCAGCCATTTTGGAATGGGATCCGATGTAGGGGATATCAACAACGATGGGCTCCAGGATATCGTCGTTCTGGACATGATGGCAGAAGATGCCCGGCGGCAGCGCTTGCTGGCTAGTGTGATGAAGTACGACCGCTTCCAGCTTCAAAAGCTGCATGGCTATGGCGAGCAGATCATGCGCAACACCATCCACCTGAATAACGGTGATGGCACGTTCTCCGAGATCGGACAACTCTCAGGTGTCTCGACGACAGATTGGAGTTGGGGGCCTCTGTTGGCAGATTTTGACAATGACGGTTTCCGTGATCTGTTTGTCGCCAACGGGTACCGACGCGACGTGACCAACCTAGACTATATGCAGTTCACGGTCGATTCACTGAATAGAGCAGGAGGGGGGCAAGCCCGCGTCAGCGACATATACGACGACTACCTCGATCTCGTCCCGTCCGAGCGCCTTGGCAACTACATGTTCAGGAACAGGGGCGATCTGACGTTCGAGGATGTTTCCGAAGCGTGGGGGCTCGCCGAGCCCAGCTATTCGAACGGGGCCTCCTATGCCGACCTCGATGGTGACGGCGATCTCGACCTGATCGTAAACAACATGGACGGAACTGCGCGTCTTTATAAGAACACAAGTGACGAGCAATACCCTAACCGGCACTGGCTGCGCGTCGCGTTCGATGGGCCGGCGGGCAATCGGTTTGGGCTTGGGGCCCGTGTTGTCGTAACTGGAAATTCTACGCAGTGGATTGCCGAAAACCTGTCCACACGCGGCTTTTATTCGTCGGTGGAGCCCGTTGTTCATTTTGGTCTTGGCGCTGAGGAACAAGTTGGACTTGAAGTAACTTGGCCAGATGGACATACCCAGCGGATCGCAAATATTGCGGCCGACCAATTACTGGTGGTGCACTACACCGATGCAACGACGCAAGTACCGGATGGCTCAAACACGATATCTGATCCGCTTTTCGCTCTTGCAGAGATCGGAGGGCTGGCTTTCTCGCATGAAGAAGACTCTTTTATCGACTTCAAGCGCGACCTGCTGATCCCGCACATGCACTCGCGCGAAGGCCCACCGCTTGCCGCTGCCGACGTGAACGGCGACGGCCTCGACGATCTGTTCGTGGGCGGGGCTACCGGCCAGGCGGGAGAGCTGTTCCTCCAGCAAATGGACGGAAGTTTTCAGAGGGCTGCCGACGCACCCTTCTCGGCCGACGCATCCTCCGAGGACACCCGCGCCCTCTTC
>JADFLK010000285.1 GCA_022564455.1 Bacteroidota bacterium | reverse complement strand
GAAGACGGCCACGATCCGGCGCGAGGGCCATCCGGTTGTGGCAGCGTCCAGCGTCACGATGATCTCTGTTGGGTGATGTGCGTAGTCGTCAACCACAATCACACCACCTGCCTCGCCCCGTATTTGGAAGCGGCGGTCCACGCCAGTGTACATCGCCAGGCCTTGTACGATGGTCTCGAAAGGCACGTCGAGTTCCAACCCGACCGCAACCGCCGCCAACGCATTAAGGACATTGTGGAGGCCGGGTGCGTGCAGCATCGCGCCGCCGAGCCGGTCATTGCCCCGGAAGACGTCGAAATGCGTGGAGGCTCCAACCTGCTCAACGTTTTCCGCGCGGATTTCCGCCTGCCTGCTCGTACCGTAGGTCAGCACCCGGCGGTGGATATCGCTCAGGATGTCGCGCACGTTCGGATCGTCCAAACAAAGGATCGCCGCACCGAAGAAGGGCACCGAGTTGGCGTACTGCGTGAACGCCTGCTTAATGTCGTCGAGATCCTCGTAAATGTCGAGGTGCTCGGCCTCAATGTTCGTGATGAGCGCCAGGGCCGGCGTCAGCTTGAGGAACGTCCGGTCGTATTCATCGGCTTCGATTACAATAACGTCCCCCAAACCGGAAACGGCATTGGAGCCAAATACGGCCACTTTCCCGCCCACGATGATAGTGGGGTCGAACCCGGCCTCCTGCGCCACCAGGCCAACCATCGTGGTGGTGGTGGTCTTGCCGTGTGTGCCCGCCACGCCGATGCCGAACTTCATCCGCATCAGTTCGCCGAGCATCTCGGAGCGCTTGATGATGGGAATGTGCAGCCGCTGCGCCTCTACGGTTTCCGGGTTCTCGTCGGCCCGTACGGCCGAGGAGTACACCACCACGTTGGCCTCCTGCACGTTCGCCGCCGAATGGCCTTCGTACACGACGGCGCCGAGGCTTTCGAGGTGGTCGGTGACCTCGCTCTTCCGCAGATCCGACCCGGTAACGGTATGCCCGCGCGCCAGCAGCACTTCAGCAATCGACGACATGCCGATTCCGCCGATGCCCACCATGTGGACATTCCGGATACGGCCCATCGGGGGCGCCGAGCGTAACAGGCGTGGACGCGCGCTCATGCCGGGCCTCCGTGAGCTTCCGCCAGTTCCACGACGCGTTCGGCAATCGTACGAGCCGCGTCGGGGCGAGCGATTTCGAGCGCAGCCTCGCGCATGACACCGCGGCGGCCAGCGTCCGTCAGTAAATCCACTACCGTGGCCTCGAACTGCCTGTCGAGGTCCGTTTCAGGAAGCAACACGGCTGCGCCTGCCTCGGCCAGTGCATGGGCATTCCTGGTTTGGTGATCGGCCGTAACATTCGGGCTCGGCACGAGCACAGACGGCGTTCCGGTCACGGTCAACTCGGAACAGGTGATGGCTCCGGCGCGGCACAGGGCGAGATCAGCCGCTGCGTAGGCCAGGTCCATTCTGTCGAGATATGGCAGCAGCCGCAGGCGTGGATGCTCGGCGATCCCCTTGTTGAGCGCCTCGAAATACCGCGAGCCCGTCTGCCAGATGACGAACGTGTTCTCGTCGGCGAGCAGCGCATTGATATGCAGTTTGAGCGCACCATTGATGGGTCCGGCGCCGAGCGAGCCGCCCATCACCAAAAGAACAAACGCGCCTGCGGGCACGCGGAAATGGGTGTGGGCTTCGGCGCGATCGGCCTCGGCCAGATCCTGCCGAACCGGATTCCCGGCCAGCACGCACTTTTTCTCCGGGAAATAGGCCTTGGCAGCCTCGAATGCAACGAAAATGGTATCGGCGCGCTTCGCGAGCATTTTGTTGGTTGCGCCGGCATAGGCGTTCTGCTCCTGCAAAACCAGACCGCGGCCCTTCATACTTCCCGCCATCCCTACGGGGCCGGAGGCGTATCCACCCGTGCCGACCACCACGTCGGGGTCGAACGAACCGACGAGGCGCAGGCTCTCCAACATGCCCTTCGCCAGCTTAAACGGGAACGTCAGATTGCGGGTGAGCGCCTCACGCGAGAGGCCTCGCTGGAAGCCGCTCACGGTGACCGCATGGATCGGATACCCTGCCTTCGGTACAGCGGCCCACTCCATCCGGTCGCGCGTGCCCGCAAAAGCGATGGCCGCCGCCGGATGCTCTACCCGGATGGCATCCGCGATGGCGATGGCCGGGTACACGTGTCCCCCCGTCCCGCCGCACGCAAAGAGCACGCGGGGGGTACCGGCAGGAGGCGTCTCCCGTTGGGAGCCAGTGTAGGCGCTATCGAGAACGGAGGTCGTCAGGGTTTGAGGGGGCGAGGGATTGAAATCGCAGGGACGTCCCTTTGGGGCGTCCTATGGGTATGAGGGGGTGATTGAGCAGGTAAAGTGCCCCCTTACACTCATTCAGTTTGGCTGTGGCGCGAGATGTTGAGAAGGATGCCCACCATTGCACCCGTAGCAACGAGCGACGTGCCGCCGTACGAAACGAACGGCATGGCGAGGCCAGTGACGGGAAACAGCCCCGAGGCCACGGCGGCGTTCACGAAGCCGTAAAGGACAATCGCGGTCGTGAGGCCGGTGGCGAGAAAAAGACCGAGCGGATCAGGGGAGCCGCGTGCAATGCGGAGGTAACCACGCAGCAGCAAGTACACAAAGAGGAGGAGGATCGCCGTGGCTCCGATGAGGCCGTATTCCTCTGCGATGATTGCAAAAATGAAATCGTTGTAAGGTGCCGGAAGGAAGTCGCGCTGGATGCTCTTGCCCGGCCCAACGCCGGTGAGGCCGCCCATCGCAAACGCAATTCGCGCCTGGTCGGCCTGATAGCCCTCCGCTTGCGAGTCGAAGACTTCGTCCGGATTCGTGTTGCCGAACACGGAGATGCCGATGAAACTCTCGAAACGCGCCGCGCGCTCCGGGGATGACAACAGCAGCAGCGAACCCAGAGCAACAAAGAGCACCACCACACTTACGAGGTGCGTGATCCGCACTCGCCCTACGAACATTACGATAGTGACCGACAGCAATAGAATCGCGGCCGTCGAGAAGTCCTTGATACCGATCAGCAGAAGCGTGGGCCCAATCCAGAAGCAGAGGGGCACGAACGCCCGGTAGAAGTCGCCGATGTAGTCCTGCTTCTTCGCCAAAAGCACTGACACGTGAATCAGCAGAGCCACTTTTGCGAATTCGGATGGCTGGAAGCTCACCGACCCGATCTCAATCCAGCGCACGGCGCCGTTTGTTATCGCGCCGATGATCAGTACCGCCACCAGGAGCACCATCGAGATGAGCATGAACACTTTCGAGAGCTTCGTGAGCCACCGATAGTCGATCATCGACAGGACGCCGGCCACGCCCAGCGCCATGCCAACATGAGCCACGTGACGGAACAGAAAACGCTCCTGGTCGCCGCCGGATTTTGTTTCCGCGAGGAACGCCACCGCGCTGTACACCGCCACCACGCCCGCTGCGGCAAGCAGCAATACGGCCGCCATGACGGCCTTGTCCATCGGCGGAAGTGCAAGCGTTCGGGTGCGGGCAGTGCTCATGAAGGTTTCGTTTACAGGCTTCGGACGAGGTGTCTGAAGTCCTCGCCTCGGGCCTCGAAATTCTCGTACATATCAAAGGACGCGCAGGCGGGGCTGAGGAGCACGACGTCGCCGGGTTCGGCCATGAGCCCGGCGTACTGAATGGCTTCCTCCATCGTCTGCGCACGGGCGGTCTGCTCAACGAACGAGCCGAGCTTGGCAATCACCTTGTCGCCGCTCTCACCAAGGCCGACAATCCCCTTCACCTTCTCCCTCACCAGCTGCTCAAGCGGGCCGTAGTCGTTGCCT
>JADFLK010000284.1 GCA_022564455.1 Bacteroidota bacterium | reverse complement strand
ACCGAGCATCTCTCTTCGGCATTGGGCGTTCATCCCGCCGACATAGAAACTAAGCCTTTCGCCGCTTTGCCACGCCTGAGGAGCAGTGGTTCTGCATCGACTGAGGTACTACTGGAAACGTCGAAAAGCAAGCTCACCCCCGTGGAGAGGGGGAGTACGTCGGACCACGGCTGGCACCTCGACAAAAAGCCACGTTCGCACGCCTGAAGCCACTCGTGGAGGAACTAAAAATGCAGGGCAGCCGCGCGAGCGTGTTCATGGATCCAGACCCGGCAGAAGTAGAACGAGCCCATGCACTGGGTTCGGACCGGGTGGAACTCTACGCCGGCCCCTATTCAGATGCGTTTGCAAACGGCCATGCCGACTCCGTGCTTCCAGCATACGTGGCTGCAGCCAAAGCTGCCCGAAACCTGGGCATCGGGCTAAACACGGGCCACGACCTCGACCTCGATAATCTCTGCCCCGTCCCCTAGGCCGTGCCGGGGGTGCTGAAGGTATCCATTGGGCAGGCTCTGGTGGCGGATGCACTGCACATGGGATTAGGGCCTGCTGTCGGGGCAAATCTGTCGATTTTCCGTGCCGCGGTGGCCGTCTCGGAGTGATACGATAAACAAATGCCTTGCCGGTTTTTCCATCTCAACGTGAGATTTGTCTCCGCCCGAGACAAATGATTTCTTAAGCAGATAGTTCTGTTCGGACAGATTGAACTGAAAAAGAGCCGTTGTCCCGAAGTGAAATTGAGCGGCGCAATGGGCCTTTCTGCAAAGGTTGCAATCACACGTTGTAATCGGAATGGCACAGCAGGTGGCATAGTGATCGCTAGGCAGGTGTGCAGATCACCACCCCACCAACGCGCACAACCATGCCTCAAACCTTTCTGGCCCTCGCTGCCATCGGAATTCTCACGTTCCTGTCGCTCCAACAGGGGCGTCACGCCATGCGAACTCAAACGGAGAAAGTGGACATCGAAGTCACAACGATGGCGACGCAGGTCGGCATCGACCGGCTGAACGAAATGCGTCTTCTAGCTTTTGACGAGGCGACCAAAGCTAACAGGATTTTGTCCTCTTCGGAGCTATCAACCCTCTTACCGCTCCCTTCCGACCCCGAGCATCTCTTCGACTCGCTCCAGGTGCGGCGCGACGCTCATGGTACAGGTCCTGACGTTGCAGACGACGATCTCGACGATTTTGATGCTGTCACGAATACTGTCTCCAGAACGACGCGACTAGACACGTTGCATTTTAGCGTTGATTCCGTCGTCGGCTATGTGCAGGATATCAGTGCAGGGACCGCCTCCACTAGTCCAACCACACTTAAGCAAGTATCCATTCGCGTCACGGCATTGGGCGTTCAGCCCGCTGTCTCCGTTACGCTTTCTCAGCTCTATTCGTGCGGCTCTCGTTGCGACTGGTAGTGCGCCCGTTTTATCCTGTCGGTTAGACACATGCAGTTTATTTACGACAACATCATAGCCGTCTTGGTGGCAAGCGTCGTGCTCCTAATTATTGCGAGCAACCTTCAAGCCGGCCAGAAGGAGTCCATAGATGCGACTGCCTTTTACAGTCTGAACAGACACGTCGCCTCATTCAAAGAGGTGGTGCTCAACGACGCCCGCTGCCTAAGCAGGGTAACGTCGGTTAGTGAGGTCGATAGTTCGTTCCAATTCTTCGCTCGCGTCTCACCTGGAAGCAGTGCGGAGCAACTGGTCGATTACCGCCGGACGTTGGGAGAGGTGTACGATGGTGTCCAGACGTACCGCATAGAGCGGTTTGTAGACGGCCAGCCGGATGGTGGAACTGCGTTCCAACTCGTCGATTGGCAGATAGAGTTTTTGGACGCCTCCGGCGCGCCTGCGTCAGGACCTGACGACGCCGCCGGCCTCCACGTTCGCCTTGACGCCATGACGCCGATCGCACGTTCGGCTGCGTCAAGCCCATCTGAGTTTGAGGACTCCCGATGGGAAACCATCATTCATCCGCCCATTCTCAACCCCTTGTTCTAACCAACCACCTACCATCATGGGAAACGTCCTTTCAATCGCAGCCGTCCTTAGCTTTGTCCTAATAGGCGGCGCTTATTTCGCGAGTACACAACTGCAGATGCGCGAAACCAATCGCGGAGTGGCTCACGACCAGTACGCTGTGCTCGCCAGGAGTGCGGCGATTGCTGGTAGCGAGCGAGCAAAACAACACCTCGCAAGGTCGTTCACTGAAGAATCATTTGAAGGTTACTTCGACCAAGGTACCTATGACGTCGAGGTGACCATCTCGGGTCAGATGGCGACGATTGTTTCCGCGGGCTCAGCGATAACCTCGGAAAATAGACGTATTACGAAGACGGTTAGAGTAGCCATCGAGTCAACCACGGAGCCAATCAGTGCTGGTTTTGGACGAGGCCTTCTTGTGGGAGGCGATCTAACCATAGGTGGTACGGGCGACATCCTGTCAATCGGCGTGACCGACTCCACGATTACTACGTTAAACGCGAACGTGCACACGAACTCCGACCTCCTCGTCAATGGTACTGACGCGCGCGTTGCAGGCTTCGGTACATACACAGGCACGATGACTGCAACTACTCCCGATTCAACCTTCCAGCCGAACTACAATCCGAGTGACGCTCCTTCAGCCTACTACTCAGAACCAATTCATATCCCAACCGTGGTGCCGCTCCAATTGGCCAACGACTTCGGTATGGACGTCAATATAAGTATGGACATGCCAGAGGCCTGGGATGAAAATGGTGCATGGAACTGCCAACTATCTGGACTGCTCCAAGGGGGGAGTGCGGCCGACCCGCGCGTCTTCTATTGCCCCGGTAATTTTCGTATGCAAGACCTCTTGGTTGACGGTTATGCAATTTTTATTGCCGAGGGGGCAACGGAGATTGATGGCGTCGTACGCTCAAACGTATCGACATACCCCGATGGAGAGACCAGTAGCCTCGCTATTTATAGCAACGGCGATATTGGTTTGAACGGAAACGACGAGGTATGGGCTCAACTATTTACAAACGCCACACTGCGATATCAAGGGGGCATAGATATCTACGGAAGTCTAACTACTCTCGGCTCGCTAGTTTTTAACGGTAACGCCTTCATACACTATCGGCCGACGGCCGAAGGGCTCGTTCCACCCCGAGACCCCGAAGTACAAATGCGAATCGTTGCATATTCTGAGGAGTAATGTTGTTTCGTGTTTCCTCAGGGCACTCCTTGCCCGTGTTCAGTACGATTCTGGCGTCCGGACTTCCGTTCCGGCTGAGGCGTGGCATTTTCAAGATTCGTACGTAGCTGTACATCAATGGCGGTACAAAGCGCGGGGCTCTTCGGGGCCGCGCGCTTTTTGTTTGGATAAGCCGATTTGGCCTCATGCCATCCCGCTTTGTGAACGGAAGCGAGACAGGGCAACCCAAAGGATCGAGCGGCACGGCCCAGTGAACGGGAAATATTAAGGGTAGGTCCATAGGTCCGGCGACCCGGATCGAAAAGGTTGCTTTTGGACCAGGTATTTGCGGGATTCAGCACAGCGGCACCCCTGTCGCAAAGGGTGCGGACAGATGAGCACCATGCTCTTCTTTCCCTCTCTCCCTCCCTCTCCCCCCATGGCCGCGATCCTCGATCACCTCACTGCCATTCTGGTTGGCGCGTCCCTGTTGGGCGTGCTTCTCTTCGTCCAGCAGCGCGGAGCACAAACGTCCATCGATTCGACGGTCCACCACAACGTGCAGGTGCAGTCGTTCTCCATCATGGAGACGTTCGAGCGCGACATCGAAAACATCCGCAATTCCGAGCAAACCGGAGAGCGTGCGCGGGTCTGGT
>JADFLK010000283.1 GCA_022564455.1 Bacteroidota bacterium | reverse complement strand
CACTTTCCCCAGACAAACTGACTACGCTTTCATATCTGCTTGAAAAGCTCCGAACCGATCCAGAAAGGATAGCCGGTAGATACTTACCAACTCGGTGCCAGCTCAGAGATGTGAAGCCTAGCTCGGCTACCCGTATCATCCGGAGAGTACGTACCCACCCAAATATTGTAGTTGCCGCTCGGCGGGTTGTTCAGGATGATGGCCGGGTTGCTGCCCTCAAAATCGTCGCTGCAGAGCCAGTTGCCGTTGGCATCATTTACGAGGAGCGTTGTATCCACCCCCGACTTGACGTAAAAGTACAACCGGCTGCGGCCGGCCTGGTAGTTCAGGTCCACGTCCGGCTGGGCGTTGTTGATGTACCCGGCGCAACCGCTGCCCGAAATCGAGTTTCGGTTGTTTCCGCCTGCGTCGACGACAACAATGTGTGGATCAGGTGTAAACCCTACATTGAGGTTGACCGTGCCGTACATGGGCTCAGCACGCCAGTTTGGCTGCGCCTGCACCGCTCCAGTGGCGAGAGCAAGGCCTATCACCAAGAGGGGAAATCGCATGGGTTTGCTGAGCATCTTCATGGTGTCACGAGGGTGAGTGAAAAAGGCATGCGCCCGGTTTTTCACAACCCCACCTGGAATGTAGGAGGTTAAGGTACCGTGCGCGCCTGAAATCCTCAACAAAGCCGATGCCACCCCCCTGCAACCCGATTTCGGGCTAAGCAGACCGCCCTCCTGCGCCAAAAAATAGCCGCCCGGCGTCCGTTTGAGTTGACACCGGGCGACAAGAACGGATTGAAGAACCGCTTCCTTAACCGTCTGCGGGCTCGGACTCAGAGACATACAACGTGCCGCCGGAGCCGGAACCATCCTCTGAAAACGCCCCGACCCAAACGTTGTACAGCCCCTCTTCGGGGTCACTGATAACGATACCCGGATTGGTGCCATCATAGTCGTCATTGCAGAGCCAGTCGCCGTTGGGAAGGCTTACGAGCAGCGTAGCATCGGCGGACGATTCCACGTAGAACGAGAGCAAGTCGCCACCTTCCCCGTACACCACGTTTACGTCGGGAGAAGCGTTGTTGATAACACCTGCGCAGCCGGGCCCGTCGACCGACATGTCATCGCTGCCACCGATATCGACGGATACTGTTTCTGGATCTGGAAGGAAGCCCGGATCGAGGTGGAGCGAGCCGTAGGTAGGTGCAGAGAAGAGACTTATGTCATCCCCTCCGCTATAATCCACGTCCACTATGTCGTCGAAATCGTCGAAGCCGTCATCGGCTGTCGGTCCATCAACCTCAGAGAAAAATAAGGTTGCGGTACCTGGAGATTCTGTTCGCGCACGCGCGATGAAGCTGCCAATCCACACCGCATAGCGCCCAGCTTCGGGTTCGTCTATCATCAGGCCAGGGTCGAGGCCATCAGCATCGTCGTTGCAAACGAACTCACCGTCCGGTAGCTCAACGAGCATAGTAAGATCCTCCTCTTCGTCAGGATGCGCATAGATGTACAAAGGCAAGCCACCATCGGTATCAAAGTCAATCGTCACGTCCGGCGCATCCGCGTTAACAAATCCGTTGCAGTCCTCGATCGGATTGTAGGCCGTACCGCCTACAGTTACATCGTAAGACGCCGGGTCCGGCTCGAATCCGCTCACGAAATCCAGTGCGTACTGCGAGGCCTCTGTGCCCGAATAGAGCTTCACAGCCGGAAGCTCCGTGAAATAGAGCGTAGCCGCGGCTTCTTCCTCTTCGAAGTCGTCGCCGAACGTGCCTACCCAAATGCTGTAGTTGCCCGACATTGGGTCATCAAGCAGAATGGCTGCACTGGTGCCGTCGTAGTCGTCGTTGCACACCCACTCGCCGTCCGGAAGGTTTACGAGAATCACGGTGTCCGTAGACGAGCGAACGTAGATCTTGAGTGGAAGGCTTCCGTCGGTTTCAAAGTTCAGATCCACGTCAGGAGCGGCGTTGTTGATGTAGCCATTGCACCCCTCAATAGAGTTCTCATCTGGCCCGCCGGCCACTACGTCTACCGCTGCCGGATCAGGCGTGAAGCCTGTTTCCAGCGAGGTGGTGCCGTAAGTAGGTTCGGCTTCCCAGTTGGGTTGGGCGGTGGCAACCGGCGCGATGAGGAGGCCCATCAGGGCCAGAGCAGTGAGATTACGCAGCATGGGGATGGTTCAGCGAGTGCGATTGGGAAAAGTGATGGCGAGGTACGACTGCACCAAGCAAAGGTGTCAAGCCGATCGGAGCCTGTTAACAGTTAGCGCGTGAGGTCGGTTCGAGGACCCCGCAGTACTGCGGGGAGGTCGTTTCAAGGCGCACGAGGAGGTCGGGGCAACACCCTCCGTCTCCCGCTTCGCGGAATCCACCTCCCTGGAGGGAGGGGTTTCCCGGACGACGAGTGTAACGCCGAAACGGACCAGAATGGCCCGAAATGGCCCACCGCGATTGAGTGTTAACAGGCCCTAATTTTGACGAAGGAGTTGGCGGCGGACGAGATTCAGCGCCGCGGTGGTCGAAAGGCGGATGTTAATCGCGCGATCGCGCGAGAGTTGCAGGCGGACGGCGTACGTGTCGTGCGCGTCCGCATAGCCGAGCCACACCGTGCCCACTGGTTTTTCCGGAGTCCCTCCATCCGGGCCCGCGATGCCCGTCGTCGCTACAGCGATGTCGGCGCCGAGCGCGTCGCGCACGCCCTTCGCCATCAGCCGAACGACGGCCCCGCTCACCGCGCCATGTTCTTCCAGGTCGGCTTCACTGACACCAAGTTGCCGGATCTTGACGCGGTTGTCGTAGGCAACTACACCTCCGAGGAAGTACCTCGACGAGCCCGGCACGCGCGTGATCCGGCTCGCTACGCTCCCGCCCGTGCAGCTCTCGGCCACGGCGATGGTGAGGCCGCGTTCCACGAGCATATCGCCCAGCACGCCTTCCAGCGTGGCGCTGTCCTCACCGAAGATGCGATCGCCGAGATCGTTTCGGAGCCGCTCCACGGCGCGGTCCAGTCCGGCCTGCGCTGCCGCTCGGTCATCACCCCTTGCCGACACGCGCAGCCGCACGATGCCTGCTCCGGGCAAATACGCCAGCGAAACACCGGTCGTGAGCACCTCCGACAGATCGCCGATGTGCTCGGCCAGCGACGACTCTCCCTGCCCCACCGTCAGCAGGGTTTTGTGGAGGACGACGCGCTCGGACATTTCCGCCAGTCGCGGAAGTACGTGCTCGCGCATGATGGCCTTCATCTCGTCCGGCACGCCGGGCAGCACGACTATTCGTTGCGTTCGGCCGGCCACCTCGCGTTCGCCCCAGAGCCCCGGCGCGGTACCTTTGGGATTGAGCATGGCCTCGAAGCCTTCGGGGACTTCCGCCAGCTTCCGGTTTGCCTCGGGAAGATCCCACCGCCGCTCGATGAACACACGCTCGACCTCCGCCATCACGTCGGGTTGGAAGACGAGCGGGACGCCAAAGCTCGCAGCGACAGCCTCGCGCGTCACGTCGTCGTGTGTGGGGCCGAGACCACCAGTCAAAACGACAAAGTCACCCGTCCCAAAACCTCGCTCGATAGCCTCTTGGATGGCATCGACATCGTCGCCTACCGTCTCCATCCGCGCGACGTCCACGCCCGCCAGTCCGAGTTGCTCGCCCAGCCAGGCGGCATTCGAGTTGAGGATCTGCCCGATCAGGATCTCGTCGCCGACGGTGAGGATGGTGGCGGTCATGGCTGGGTGTGCGAGGATGGGCGTGTGGGGGTATGGGGAGAGTCAGGAGTCAGGGACGATATCGGATTTTCGATTTCGGATTTCGGATTTCGGATAGCGGATACCGGGATTTGGGATTTGGAAC
>JADFLK010000011.1 GCA_022564455.1 Bacteroidota bacterium | reverse complement strand
GGCCGCCTCACTTTTTTGTCTCTCCAGCAGAAATGAAATACCTCTCTCTCGGTGACACCGACGAAATCGCGGCCTCGTGTCACCACCTTGAAATAGCCGGAACGGGCATCGTGCTGGATGCGGGGATGGACCCGAATCGGGATGGCGCGGCTTCCCTTCCTCCTTTTCATCTCTTGCAGGACCGGCCGGTGGACCACGTGGTGATCACCCACGCCCACCACGACCACATGGGCTCGTTGCCCGTGCTCATGAACCGCGTAGCCCACGCGCGGGTCCACATGTCGAAGCCCACCTTGTTGCTGGCGGACGTTCTGCTGCCGTCGTCGGCGCGGTTGCAGAGGCGCCGGATGCGCGAGGGCACAACGAGTGCCGAGCCTGTCTTTGATGTGGAAACCGTCGAGGCCCTGTCGTACATCTACGAAGGGCACTTGCTCGACACGGATCTCGATTTCTCCGGCCTGAAAGCCACGTCGCCGCTCACCGGGCGTTTCTACCATGCCGGGCATGTTCTAGGCGCTGTCGGTGTGCTTTTGGAGGCAGAGGAACGAGGAACGATGCGCCGGTTTTTCTATACATCTGATACCGGCATCAGTCCACAGGCCATCCAGCCCGGCGGCGACTACCCCGAGGCTCCCATCGACGTCCTCTTTCTCGAAACCACGCTCGGCGCAGACCCGGAGGCCGAAATGACGACGCGCAAGTCCGAGGAAAAGCGCTTCGGGAAAGCACTCGCCGGTGTCATTAGTCAGGGCGGCTCCGTGCTGGTACCCGTCTTCGCTCTCGGCCGTTCGCAGGAGATTCTGGCCCTGATCGACCGGTTCAAGCGCCGCGGAATCGTTCCGAGCGACGTGCCCGTGTACACTGCCGGGCAGGCCCGTGCGCTCTCCGGCATCTACGACAGTACGCGGTTTTCTTCTCCCCGCCACGACCCGGACTTCGAGGTTTTCAACGTGGAGCAGTACCGTGTGCCCAACTCCCGCACCCGCCTTGAGGAAACGCTCCGCGAACCTGCCATCTACGTGGTGGCGAGTGGGATGATGTTCGAGCGGACGCTCTCGAACCGGCTGGCGCAGGATCTTATCGGCCACGAGAAAAACGGCGTCTTCTTCGTCGGCTTCTCGAAGGCGGGCTCGCCGGGCGACCGCCTCCAGAAGGCAGCCAAAAAGGGGCCGGGCGCGAAGGTGGTGCTGGACGCGGACGCGGGGCAGCAACCCGTCCATGCCAACGTAGAACGGTTCCGCTTCTCCGGCCACGCGCATCGCCGCGACCTCATCAAGCTCGTGGAGCGCATGAAGCCGAAGACCATCGTGCTCGTCCACGGCGAGACCGTTGCCAAAAAGTGGATGAAAGACAACATCACCTTCTTCCACCCCGAGGTAAACGTCCTCATCCCCAAGCAGGGTGTGGAACTGGAGTTGTGACGGAAGAACCCGAGCATACCGCACCCGATGCAGATGCATATGAAGACCGCTCATTCTCTGTGCTCAGGGCAAATGCCGGCGCCTTGGTACTTGTTGGGCCGCCGGTTGCCGCACTCACGGCGTTGTTCATTGCCCTCCACGGATGGCCCTCGCTTTACCAACCGCTCGTGGGTGCGCCCATCCTGGGATGTGCAGTTGTTCTGGCCGCAGGCATAGTAGCACACGAGGTGCTACACGCCGTGGCCTGGAAGCTGGCCGCTCGCCCGCCAAAAGGCACGGTGCGCCTCGGGTTTCAGTGGAAGACCGTCACGCCATACGCTCATTGCTCGGCGCCGATGAGCGCACGAGCATATCGGATCGGTGCGATTACGCCAGGCATTGTTCTCGGCCTGATTCCGATTGGTCTGGCGTTGGTGTCTGGTTGGGGTGGATGGATGAACTTCGGCATCCTGTTCACCATCGCAGCGGGCGGGGATGCCCTCATCATCTGGCTGTTGCGGGGCATTTCCGGCCACAGAAGGGTCATAGATCATCCCACCCGCGCGGGTTGTCTGCTTCTTAACGAAGAGGAGCGGACCTCCGTAGAAAACGCGACGTAGGAGGGCAGAATTAGCGCGCCGTTGCAATGCTTGAAGCACCTTCACCGCTCATCACGTCGTACTCCAACCCGTCTACCGAGGGTTTCAACCGCTCCGCAAAGTGGGCCGCAGGCATCACCTTCGAGGAGTTTCTCCCCACGGCAACCGAGAATGTTGGTCTCTGGGAAGGCGTTTACAAGCACGCTGTAGTTCCGGCGGACATTCTGCAACGCGTCAGAGATCTTGACGGCAGTTGGAGGTTGCTCATTCTTTCCGCCGATTGGTGCGGGGACGCCTCCAATATCGTCCCGGTCATCCAGCGGCTCGTCGAGGCCGCACCGAACCTCGGCCTCCGCCTTCTCAATCGCGATGACCACCTCGATCTGATGGACGAGCACCTCACGGGAGGAACCGCGCGGGCCATTCCGGCTGTCATCATACTCGATCAAAACAATACCGAACGAGCGTGGTGGGGGCCGCGGCCTGCAGAATTGCAGACTTGGGTGAAAACAGAAGGCCAGAAGTATGAATCGGGAGCGCGTTACAAGGAACTCCGCAAATGGTACGCGCGGGATAAGGGGAGGACGTCGCTGGAAGAGCTAGTCGCGCTGCTCGAATTAGCATCCACTGTGGGCTGAGTGCTGCAAGCTTATTGCGTAGAGCGTCTTGCGCATTGGGCAGGGGATAGATACTCTTACGCACTACGAAATACGCGCTAGCCTCATGCCCGACTTCCCACCGATCACAGACCGTGACCACATCCGAGGCCCTGAAGACGCCGAGATCACTCTCCTGCAGTACGGCGACTTTGAGTGCCCTCAGAGCAGGCAGGTACACGTGATGGTGCGTGGGTTGATGAAGGCGTACTCTGGGAAGGTCCGCCTGGTGTTTCGGCATTTCCCCGTTCGCATCCACCCCAATGCGCTGGCGGCCGCGGAAACTGCCGAGGTTGCCGGCGCGCAGGGCGCGTTCTGGGCGATGCACGACCGGCTCTTCGCCAACCAACTGAATCTGTCTGATAACGAACTCGTCATGCACGCAGACGCCCTGGGTATTGACGCGCGAGAAGTGCGGACGGCGCTGAGTGAAGAGGTATACAGGACGAACGTGCTGGCCGAGAAACGGGGCGGCGTGAAAGCAGGCGTGCGCAGTTCGCTGAATCTCGTCGTAGATGGCAAATTGTACGAGGACGACGCCGTGATAGAGGCCATCGGCGAGCTGGACGAGCGGCTGACGACTGGCTGAGAGCCGGGGTCAGGCGGGGTCAGGCGGGGTGACGGTACGGCTATCTTCGCCGTATGACGCCCGATATGCCCATCGAGACGGAACGCCTTGAAGAGTTTGAGGCGGCGTTGCGGCCTCGTGTTCAGGGGGATTTGCGGACAGACGACCTCCATCGTGCGCTGTATGCCACGGACGCCTCGATGTACCGCATCCCGCCGGTAGGTGTGTTCCTGCCGAAGTCGGTAGACGACGTGCAGGCCGCCATTGAAGAGGCAAGGAGGTTTGGAATACCGGTACTCCCACGGGGTGCGGGATCGAGCCTCGCCGGGAGCGCAGTTGGAGCGGCGCTGGTCATCGACACAACGCGGTATCTCGACAGGATCGTCGCCGTGAACCCTGAGGTTAAGACGGCCACCGTGGAGCCCGGCGTCGTGCTGGATGACCTGAACCGGATGCTCGCCCGGCGCGGGCTGATGGTGGGGCCGGACCCCGCGTCGTCCAACCGCTGTACGCTCGGCGGGATGGTGGGCACCAACGCCACTGGGACGCACTCCATCAGCTTCGGCTCTGTAGTGGATCACGTTGAGCACGTGAAGGCCCTTCTTCCCGACGGAACACCCGTTGTTTTTGACGCGCTGGATGATGCCGGATGGGTTACCAAAACTGCCCTGAATGGGGCGGAGGGTGAGGTTTACCGGCGCGTAGATGCGCTGCTGAAGCTCCACGGACCGGCCATCCGAAAGGACACGCCAAGGCACTGGCGGAGGGCTGGCGGCTACCGGCTGGAGCGGCTTCTTGAAGCCCCCGAGGTGGACCGCGGCCCAGGCCGGGCGTGGGATGGCACGCGGAACCTGGCGCATCTGTTGTGTGGATCGGAGGGCACGCTTGCATTCACGACGGAGATCACCATCGGCCTCGTTGGCCAACCGAATCACACCGCTCTGGGAATGGTCCACTTTGCCGATCGCCGGCAGGCGCTGGAGCACGTCACGCCGATTCTTGAGACGAATCCGGCTGCCATCGAACTGCTGGATCGGCCGATCCTGCGCCGTGCGAGCGAGGTAGCGGGCTACGCATCGAAGCTGCACTTTGTAGAAGGCGATCCGGCCGCGATGCTCATTGTTGAATACGCAGGCCAGTCAAAGAGCGAAGTCGGCGGTGGACTGGACCGCCTGAAGAGGAAATTGGGCGGATCGTTCACTATTACGGAGGCGCACGAGGCCGCGCAGATCGCCGACGTTTGGGCGGTGCGAAAGGCGGGACTGGGCCTCGCGATGAGCGCCAATCTGCCCTTGCAGGCGGTGGCCGTAGTGGAGGACGCGGCCGTGCCGGTGCAGCATCTCCCCGATTACATTGAGCGGCTGGAAGCTGTGATCAAAGACACGGGTGTCGAGGCCGTTGTCTATGCTCATGCTTCCGCAGGATGCCTGCACGTGCGGCTGTTCCTCGACACAAAGCGTCCGGAAGACGTTGCCTCGCTCGCTCGCATCGCGGAGGCCTCAGCCGAACTCGTGAAGGAGTACGGCGGCCTGATTGCCAGCGAGCACGGCGATGGATTGGCTCGGAGTTCGTTCAACGAGCCGTTCTATGGATCTGTACTCTACGCGGCCTACAAAGGCGTCAAGCAGGCATTCGACCCCGAGAATCAGTTCAATCCCGGCAAGATCACGGAAGCGCCACTCCTCACTGAAAACCTGCGGTATCTGCCGGGATACAGCACCCGTACAGTCCACTCGGCGCTGACCTTTCCAAACGCGCAAGGCGATGACCTCGGGTTTGCCGCCGCCACTGAGGCCTGCAACGGGATGGGCGTCTGCCGAAAGCAGGGCGTCGGTACGATGTGCCCGCCGTTCATGGTAACGCGAGAGGAAAAGGACACCACGCGCGGGCGGGCGAACGCCCTCCGGGAAGCCCTCAGCGGGCAACTCGGCAGCCTCACCGGACCTGAAGTGGCCGAGGCCATGGATCTGTGCATTGGCTGCAAAGCCTGCAAGTCGGAGTGCCCGGCGGGTGTGGATATGGCGGCGCTCAAAACGGTCTGGCTGGAGCAGAAGTGGAAAGCGCAAAGGCCGCCCCTCCGCGAGCGCATGTTCGCCCACCACCCGCGCGTGGCGAAACGCTTCTCGGGCCGGCTAGCTCCGCTAGTCAACCGGATGAACCAGACAAACTTTGCCCGCAAGCGCCTTGCCGCACTCGGTATCACACCGGAAAGAACGCTACCGCCTTTCGCAAGAAATCCGTTCACCAGAGAGGACAAAAAATCCGAAATCCGAAATCCGAAATCCGAAATCATTTTATACGCCGACACGTTTGCCCGCTTCCACGACGCCGAAATCCCGCGTGCCGCTGTTCGCGTGATCGAAGCGATGGGCTTTGAAGTGATTGTGCCGCCCTACCGCTGCTGCGGACGTTCGTACCTCTCCGGCGGGTTTGTGGATGAAGCCCTCCGGCTTGCCCGGAAAGTCGTGGAGACGTACGCCCCATTTGCCGAATTAGGGTTTCCCATCGTCGGGCTGGAGCCGAGTTGCATCCTCACGCTACGCGATGAACTGCCGCGTCTACTTCCTGGAGATCTGCGGGCAAAGGCGATAGCCGAACAGGTACAGACTTTCGAGGAATGGGCTGCCGAACACGCAGGCCAACTCCATGACGCCTTCGGCGACGCCAACGGACGCGAAGTCCTCGTCCACGGACATTGCCACCAGAAAGCGCTCTCTTCGATGGACCCGACCCGAATCTGTCTTGAGGCGGCGGGCTACACCGTGCACGACACGAATGCGGGCTGCTGCGGAATGGCGGGGTCGTTTGGCTACGAAACTGAGCACTACGACGTGTCCGTGGCCATCGCCGAGGATCGGTTGCTGCCGGCTATCCGCGCCGCCTCCGACGACACGCTGCTTGTTGCGGCTGGGGCCTCGTGCCGGCACCAGATTTGGGATCTGGCGGGGAGGGAGGCG
The DNA here is from genome assembly GCA_022564455.1 of Bacteroidota bacterium. Next base: position 8,206 of record JADFLK010000011.1, on the reverse strand, counting down.
GTGCATCCGGTGGGAGTGTTAGCTGAATTGCTAGGTGTAAATTGACGACAAGCAGAAAGCCGCAGTTATCATCCGGTCATCCGCTGCTCAATTGCTTTCGCCGCATCAGGCCGGGTGGCCCACCAAACCCACGCGATGAACACCAACTGAAACGGAAGTCGCGCGTAAAGCACCCAGGCAGGAATGTCAGGGAACTGCTCCGGGTGAAGAGCCATGTCGAGGTTGGCCGGGAAGATGGCGACCAACAGGGCGATCAATCCCCAACCAGTGAGCTGACGGCTGCGGGAAAAGAGCACGCCTAGGCCACCAAGCATCTCGAACACACCGCTGATGTAGACCAACTCCAGATGCGCCGGCAGGTACGGCGGCATGATGGCCACGTATCCATCCGGATGGACAAAGTGATTGGCCCCGGCCACTACGAAGAACGCCGAGAGCAGCAGTAGCGCGATGCGCCTGGGAAGGGGTCGGGCGAGGTTAAATATGGCGATTTCCTTTTAGCGCTTCCGCCATTCAGAAGCCGATCCCGAGACCGAAGGAGACGATCACCTCGGAGTTGTCGCCTCCATTGATGGTCTCGAGATTGTCGCCCAGAAACAGGATGCTGACCCCACTGCTCAAGCTCCAGCTTCCCATCCGCGCTGGAATAAAGCTCAGCGGGGTCGAGAGCGAAACGCCACCTTGCGCGAATCCGAAGAACTCGTCGCTCCCCATCGCGCCCTCAAAGTAGTTCGAGAGACTGAGACCCGCGGCGACCGGAAACGAAGCGGAGATCGGCTGGCTTTCATCGTCGATAAGAACCAACGAAGGCTCGATGCCCAGCTCGAGGTAGATGCCCTCGTCGCCTCCGCCGTCCGACTGGCCATCCAGCTCGAAGACGACCAATACGGATGGCTGGAAGCCGAGAAAGCGGCTTGACCCTCCTCCGAACAGGCCCGAGTCATCGAAGGAGATCGAGACGTCGAGTTCCTGCACCGTCGCGAACGCGGAGTTCGGGCTCGAAAGCACGACGTAAGTAACAGAGCCGCTCAAGTTCCCCGCGAAGTCGACGCCGATCCCTGCGTAGGCGTCTAGCTCGTAATGCATAGTCATTCCGACCCCTCCCGAGCCCGTCGGCCCGTCGTGCAGACTGTTCCAGATACCGATATTGAAAGACAACGCCGTGTCCTTCCCTTCCCAGATCGGGAACACGAAATCAACCCAGGGCTGCGCGATCACTCCTTCTTTCTCCTGCAGGATGCCCCGAAAGAAGTACTGGTTGGTCACGTCGATTCCAATGCTGCTTTCTACCTGCGAACCTTGTGGATCCGCGAGCGCGCCTTCAGATTCCTGAGCCGCGGCAGCATCAAAAGCAAGCATCGTGGCGCCCACGACGAGTACTGTTCGGACTGCGCTCGATACGGTTTTGCCGATACTTATTCTCATGACTCGTGTGCCCCTTGCTTGTGAGTTGCAGTTTCGGTTTTCCCGGCTCGCCTGCCGGAAAGCCGTTGCCTGCGTTTGTGAGGCAAATTCCGTAGTGCTAGCCCTAGATGAGGTAGGCTGTCTCTCCGTGGAGAGCTTCGTCGAGACCCGCCTGCTCGTCCTCGTCCGAAACGCGTACAGGTGTGACCTTGTTGATTGCCCACAGTAGGGCGTACGTGACGACGAAGGCCCAGACGACACCGACCAGCACGCCCACCAGCTCCGTCAGGAAGAAGGCGCCATTGCCATAGAGCAGGCCATCTGCCCCATCCGGATTCATTGCCGTCGTGGCCAGGAGGCCGAGGGCAAGAATGCCCACGACGCCACCGATACCGTGGACGGCCCACACGTCGAGGGCGTCATCCCAGTTCCTCTTTTGGCGGAACATGACGGCAGCGAAGGGAATGCTGCCGGCGAGGATTCCGATCAACATCGCGCCCTGGGGAGCCACGAAGCCGGCTGCTGGTGTGACCGTAGCCAGCCCGGCAACCACACCGACACAGAACCCGACGAGGGTCGGCTTCTTCTGGAGCTTCCACTCGAGAAGCATCCAGGTCACGCCGGCAAACGCACCGCCGATCTGCGTGTTGATGAATGCCAGCGAAGTGATCTCGTTCACCGCGAGAGCGCTTCCGGCATTGAAGCCGAACCAACCGAACCATAGAAGAGCCGTGCCGAGCGCAACAAAGGGAATATTGTGTGGCTCGGGCTCGGAGACAAGCCTCTTGCCGACAAAGAACACGGTGGCAAGGGCTGCCATGCCGGCAAGCGCGTGAACCACAATGCCACCGGCGAAGTCAAGTACGCCGAACTCTGCCATCCAGCCGCCGCCCCACACCATGTGGACGAATGGGAAGTACACCAGCAATTGCCAGCCCACCAAGAACGAGAAATAGGCCTTGAACGTCATGCGGTTGGCAAAGGCGCCGGTAATCAGGGCGGGGGTGATGATGGCGAACATCAGCTGATAGGCAGCAAACAAGTAGACGGGAATCCCCAGCTCCGGATAGATGTCTCCGGGGGCAATTCCGCTCAGCAAGAAGAAATCGGATGGGTTCCCAATGATCCCGCCGATGTCGCTTCCGAAGCAGAGCGAGAAGCCGACCGTCACCCAGAGCACGGTTGTGATGCCCAGAGAGACAAAGCTCTGCATCATGATGGCCGTCACGTTCTTTCGTCCGACCAGGCCGCCATAGAAGAAGGCGAGTCCCGGTGTCATGAGCAACACGAGGGCGGTGGCCACGAGCATGAAAGCGGTATCGGGAGCATTAAACTGCATCGGTAGTCCTCCTTGAGATCATTGCGGGAGCCGCATCAGCGTACCTGTACGCAGGTGCGTCTTTGTAGTCCGTGTTGGTGGTAAGAGCACCAGAGGACTGGTGCGCCTGCCCAAGATATCCGCCGCCACGACAATTGCAACACGGGACGACCGGCCGTTATGCTCTTCGACCGGCATTTGAACGTACGTTCAGCCATATATCGCCGGTCGGCCAAAGCTCTACAAATCCTCCGGATGCACGGGCCGGGCGAGGGCGAGGATGGCGGTGTGGGGGACGATCAGGTAGGCTTCCTCTTCCCACTTCAATTCAATGGCCTCCTTGCGGAGGAAGAGGGCGAAGTCGCCGGGGCGGGCCTGCAGGGGGAGGTAGCGTACGGCTTCGCGGCTGGGATCCCACGAATCGTTTTCGGAATACTCGGGATTGGGGATCAAGTGGCCGGGGCCGGTCTGCACCACACGGCCGCCGCGAACCTTGTCCTTCTCCTTCACGCTCGGTGGGAGATAGAGACCCGAGGTGGTGCGCTCGGTCGGGTCATCCGGTCGGATCAGCACCCGGTCGCCGACGACGATGAGGGATTCGGTGGTGGACATGCTTCGCTGGTATCGAGGCCCAAATCTACCGCTTCGATCTTGATTCGTGATCGAAGCGTATTATCCGCAATCCCATTCACTCAGCCATCCCCGTCATGCGCAGCACCGGAGCCATTGTCCTCCTTGTCGTTCTTCTCCTCGTCGGCTTTGCCGGATGTGCCGGGTGCGGAACGTACAACTCCCTCGTGGATCAGGATGAATTGGTCAACACTGCGTGGGCCAACGTGGAAACCACGTACCAGCGCCGCGCCGATCTGATTCCGAACCTGGTCTCCACGGTACAGGGCGCCGCAGATTTCGAATCGGAGACGCTGCAGGCCGTTACCGAAGCCCGAACGCGAGCCGTCAACATCACGCTTTCGGCGGAAGACCTGGCCAACCCGGCCGCCGTCCAGAACTTCATGGCCGCCCAGCAATCTCTGGGAGCGGCTACCGGCGCACTGATCAACGCCGTCCGCGAGGATTACCCGGAACTGGGAGCAACGGAAAACTTTCTCGCTCTCCAGGACCAGCTTGAGGGTACCGAGAACCGCATCAACGTGGCTCGCCGCGACTACAACGGAGCCGTGCAGGGTTACAACACGTCCGTGCGGAGCTTCCCGGCCAACATCGTCGCGGGCCTCTTCGGCTTCGACCGCCGCACGCCGTTCGAGGCCGCCGAAGGCGCCGACGTGGTACCCGATGTGAGCTTCAACTGAAGTAAGTAAAACAAAGCCGTCATCCTTTGCACCGCTCAGGCTGACGTGGTGGTATACATGTGTGTTTCTCGTCTATCCAACTGCTTGGTGCCGTTTTTTCTGGCGGTTCTGATTACAAGTAGTGTCTCCGCCCAGACGTTCCCCATCCCGCCGGCGCCGAGCACCCTGGTCAACGACTACGCCGGGCTGCTTTCGACGGGCGAGCGCGACGCGCTGGAGAGGAAGCTGGTCACGTACAGCGACTCCACATCCACGCAAATTGTGGTTGTCATCTTCCAAACATTGAACGGTGCAGATCCTGGGATGACAGCTATGGAGATTGGCCGTGCGTGGGGTGTTGGCCAGGCAGGCACTGACAATGGCGTGGTGCTGCTCGTTTCTGTGGGCGATCGAAAATTGTTCATCGCAACGGGGTACGGTACAGAAGCCGTTGTTACCGATGCAGTGGCCGGCCGGATCATCCGTAATGTGATTGCACCCCGTTTCCGTGAAGGCCGTTACTACGCCGGTATCGACGACGCCACGGATGCTATTGCAGCGGCGGCGGCCGGAGAGTTCTCAGTGGCAGATCGTGCACCGGGTGGCGCCAACAGCTCGGACATCGTGCTCGTATTCTTGGTCCTGCTCGTTCTACTGATTGTGGTATTTGTCTTTGCTGCACATAGCAAAGGCGGCGGCGGGTCTGGTTGGATCGTGATGCCGGGAGGGCGTGGAGGTTGGTCGGGCGGCAGCTCGTTTGGTGGCGGTTTTAGCGGCGGGTTCGGAGGCTTCGGCGGCGGCGGATTCGGTGGCGGTGGCGCGGGGGGAGGGTGGTAGTTGAAAGGGTACACGTTGAAGATTAACCGGATTGTCCCCTGATTCCTGACACCTCCTTCCAGCCTTCTGACACCTGCCTTCTGTCCTCCGTCTTCGAAAATCTGCAAACCTTCTAACCTTCCAACCTGCAACCACTGGCCAACCCTATCTTTCCACCTCGGCCAATAAAACATGGATCGTCTCGCTGCCCTTCTGGAGTTCCATCGTTTAGATTCGGATGATCCGTTCACCCGGTTCGCCCTTGCGCAGGAGCACCTCAAGAGGGGAGATTCTGCACAAGCGCTGGCGTTTTTTGAGGGCCTCGTCCACGACCATCCCAACTACGTGGGCACCTACTACCACCTCGGGAAACTCTACACAATGCTCGAGCGCGACGACGATGCAACCAAAACCTATCGCGCCGGAATCGACGCGGCAACCCAAAATGGCGATCTTCACGCACGAGCCGAACTTCAAAGCGCGTTGTTAGAGGCCGAAGGCCTCGGCTTTGATGATTAATTTCTTCGTATGCGTTTTCACACCCTGCTTCTCCTGATCGCATTGCTGTATGCTGCGCCGCATGCAGAGGCGCAGTCACGGCCAAACGAGTACGTCGTGCAGTCCGGAGATACGCTTTTTCGGATCGCTAGCGAGCACGGGATATCCGTCGCGGAACTGCGGCAGTTAAACAACCTCAACGGCGACCTGATCATGGTCGGGCAGCGGTTGCGGCTCTCTTCGCTGGTGCCTTTGCCGCCTCGCCCCGTCGTCGGCGCCGATGGGCAACTCATCCCCCAGGCCCCGCCACAGATCAGCGACCCGCCTCCAGAAGATGATCCGCCTCCTCCAGGAGGCATCATCGCAGCGGATATTCCGGCGGTGGAAGAGCGGCCTGTGCGGTCGACGGTAGACCCCTCGTCTGGCGATACCCAGCGCGTTCATGTAGTGCAGCCCGGAGAGACCCTTTTTGCCATTGCACTGCGGTACAACACGACGGTCGAAGCCATTCGCGGACTCAACCGAATTGATGACGATCTGATTGAAGTAGGCCAGCGGCTTGTCGTGGCTGGTTCGGTGGCTACGACCAACGTGGAAATGGTTCGCCTGCCTCCGTTCAGCATGACAAACACCACGATTCCGGCCGACATGGTGCACTTCGTGGAGCCCGGCGAAACGCTGTACAGCATCGCCGCGCGGCTGCGGTTGCCATTGGCCGACCTGTTGTCCGTCAACAACCTTACAACTACCGCGCTGGAGCCCGGCACACTCCTCTACATGCCTCGGCCCATAGACCTGCGGATCCTGGCCGAACCGGATCGGTTGCCTCCGGCAGACACGACAGGTCTTGCGCTAGTTTATCCGCCTGGGATGCGGGACCGCAGGTTGGCCGGAGGCGTCAACTACGATCCGGACATGCTCATTGCCGGCCATCGGACGATACCGCTTGGCACCGTCGTGCTGGTCACGAATCCGTCTGCCGCCCGAAGCGTGTTTGTGCAGATCATGGATCGTGGGCCGGTAAGCCAGAGTTACCTGATCGAGCTCTCCAGAGCTGCCGCGGATGCGCTGGAGCTTGATCCGAACTCGGCGAGGCGCGTGGAACTGCGAGTGCTGCCGTAGAAAGAGGCAAGTGAAAAGGGTAAAGGGTAAAAGGCATAGGTGTGTAGCGGAGAAAGCGAAAGTGGTGGAGATGCGCAACGAGGGGTGGAAAAAGAGAAGAGAGGAGAAATCAATCTTCAACCTGTAACCTTCTAACCTGTAACCTCACTCTTTCAACGGCGCATCCTCAGCAAGTCTGCGTCGTAGGAGCGTGCGGATAAATTTCCGAAGCCATGTCCTCAGAAGCTGACCGCATTGCCGAACTGGAGCGCCTTACAGACCCAGGTGGTGCAACGGGATCTGCCGCTCCGCCGATATCGACAACAACGTGGACCTACTTCAACGCCACGCGGACGGCGACGTACGGTTTTCTTGCGGCGCTTCCGCTGCTCGTGATCTACGAGATCGGCATCCTCCTGGCCAATTCAGGGCAGATGATGTCCATCCGTGTGGGCGCGGACATCTGGCTGAAGCGCCTCCTTGCATGGTTCGGAGGTACGGGCTGGATGGCTCTCGGCGTCGCCGTGCTGATAATCGGCGGGGTGATTTACTGGGCCGAGCGCAACAACCGCCCGCCGATTGTACCCCGCTATTTCGGTCTGATCATCGGCGAGAGCGTGATCTACGCCATCGTACTGGCTTTTATCGTAGGCGGGGTCGTGGGGTTGTTGTTCGGCGTGTGGGCCGCTCCCGAGGCGATGCTGCAACCGATGCAGCGGCTAGGACTGCCGCATCAGCTTGCCCTTTCCATCGGCGCGGGGTTGTACGAGGAAATCGTTTTCCGCGTGATTCTGGTCGGTGGGCTTTTCCTCTTCGTCCATCGCTTCCTTCCAAAGCGGACGACCGCCTACCTCATCGCAGCGGTCATCGGAGCGTTCATCTTCAGCCTCGTCCACTATATGGGCCCAATGGGCGATCCTTTCCGGTTCTCTTCGTTTACATTCCGCTTCCTCTTCGGCCTCGCGCTGAACGGCGTCTTCCTGGTCCGTGGCTTTGCCATGGCCGCATGGACGCACGCGCTCTACGATGTGTTTGTAGTGACGGGCGGGTTCGGTTAAATCCGATACCGCGCTCTGATGAGGATTTCGCTTACTCGGATATCGTCCAGGATCTCCGGTCGCCCGGTGATATGTTCACACCACGTCGATCAACCTCGCGGCCGTCGCTAAGTTCGGCGCGCAAATCCCAACAACCCGGCGTCATCGAGAACGAGTAGATAGACCCGACGGCGATCACGTCGGCGCCCAGTTGGTCGGCGCCCCATGAATCGCTGGAGCAGGACGAGAGGTAGAGGTAAAAGACCGGCGAGTTCGTCTGGTTAACGATGTCGAGCGTTACGGTCATCGCTCCCGAACCGTATGCCTGTGAAGTTCGTGAGGACGTACAACCTGAAACGAAGGTGAGGGCCATAAGGAGCGTGATGGCGCTCACGGAGAAAGAGTCTTTGGACATGGTGCCGTTGAGGATAGTTGGACAGGCATCCAAACTAGAAGAGCAGGGTTGCAAGCGCACCCCCCGGATCAGGGGGTTTGGATCGCGCGTGCTACCTTCGATTCCATGCGTCATTGCCTTCATTCTCGGATGAAATCACCCTCTCTCGAAACCCTCGCCGTACACGCCGGCCGCAACGATCTGGCTGAGCTCGGCGTTCACGCGCTGCCCATCGATCTCTCTACCACGTATCAGTTCACGGATTTGCAGGAGGCCGTCGATAGCCTGGATGCGCTGGTGGCGGGAGAAGCCACGGCGTCGAACCCCATCTACGCCCGCCTCCACAACC
>JADFLK010000282.1 GCA_022564455.1 Bacteroidota bacterium | reverse complement strand
CCCGGTTGCTCCGCCCCGTCCGTCGAGGATGATGTAGTCGACTGTGACATCGAGAGCAAAGTCGATGTCGGCCTCGATGTGCTGGGCGGACAACTTGAACCCGATGGGGATGCCGCCGCTTTCCTCGCGGACCTCGTCGGCCACGCGCCGGAAGTCCTCAACGGTCGCAAGGTCCGGGAAACGCGACGGACTGATGGCAGGCGTGCCGGGTTCGAGGCCACGCACCTCAGCGATTTTGCCGATCACTTTTGGCCCGGGAAGGTGTCCGCCCGTGCCCGTCTTGGCTCCCTGTCCGCCTTTGAAATGAAAGGCCTGCACACTCCGGACCTTATCGAGGCTCCATCCAAACCGCGCCGAGGCCAGTTCGTAGAAGTAGCGCGAGTTGGCTTGTTGCTCCTCGGGGAGCATGCCTCCCTCGCCGGAGCAAATTCCGGTTCCCGCCATCTCAGCACCCGTAGCCAGAGCCGTCTTGGACTCCTCATTCAGAGCGCCATAGCTCATGTCGCTGACGAAGAGCGGGATATCCAACTGCAACGGTTTCTTCGCGTTCGGCCCGATGATTAGTTCGGTCCCAACCGGTGCATCGTCGGCGAGTGGTCGCGTCGCCAACTGTGCGGTGAGTAGCTGGATGTCATTCCAGCGCGGCAATTCGGTGAGCGGAACGCCCATCGCCGTGACTGCTCCGTGCTGGCCAAGATTCTTCAGGCCGTTCCGCGCCAACTCCTGGATGTATTTGTTGAATGGTTCCTCCGCGGTACCGTGCACATCAGCGTACAGCCCGAGATAAGCATCGCGGTCGTAGGGCTGCGGATGCTCCTCAGCCCACGCCAGCACTTCATTCTCGTCCACGAAGACCGCATCTTCATCATCGTCAATCCACGCGTCGAAGCGGTAAAGCGCCTCTTTGTTGCTGTACGCGCTGACGCCCGTATCCAGCCGATAATCCCAGTTGTGGACGCCGCAGATGAGGTTCAGGCCCTCAATGCGGCCATCAGCCAGCAGCGCCCCCCGATGAAGGCATCGGCCATAGAGAACGGAGACCTCGTCGTCGAAGCGAACCACGACGAGGTCTACGTCGGCGACGAGAGCGTACGCGGGTTGGCGGTCTTCGAGTTCAGACCACGTGGCGATCTTTGTGGCGGTGACAGGCTGGACTTCCATGGTAAACGGCAGAAATTTGGTTAGACGAGGAGAGGATCAGTTAACACTTCGACGAGGCTTGGGCCGTCGTGAGCAAGGGCCTTTTCGAGAGCTTTGTCAAGATCCTCTTTTCGTTTAACAAGAATGCCTTGGGCGCCACAGATCTTGGCGTAGGCGGCAAAACTGGGATTGTGCAGCGACGTTTGCCACACGTCCCAGTTCCCGGAGCGCTGCTCCTTGGAGATTTTACCCAATTCGCTGTTGTTCATGAGGACGTGTGTAATGTTCATGTCATACTTGACAGCCGTAGTCAGCTCAGCCATGTATTGGCCGAAGCCGCCGTCGCCGGAGACGGAGATCACGGAGCGGCCGTGGAACGGCGAGTCGCTCTCTTGAGTGGCAGCCCAAGCTCCCATCGCCGCCGGGAAGCCAAAGCCGATGGAGCCGAGATAACCCGACATCAGCACAGCCTGGCGGGTGCACTCGAAGTAGCGCCCGAATGAATACGTGTTGTTTCCGACATCCACGGCGATGATGGCATCCTCAGGGGTTTGGCGATTCATGGCAGCGAACAGAGCGGCTGCGTTAATGCCCTGGCCTCGGTCGTCAGCCTCGCGGTCGATCTTCTCGGCACGCCAGATGCGCCACCTGTCGGCGATCTCTTCGCGGTGATCGTGCGAATTGTGCTGGTCGCGGATGCCCTCCGTCAACAGCGGAGCCGTCACACTGATTTCCCCCCATACCGGTACCGTGACTGCGTGGAATTTGCCCAGCGTCATCGGGTCGAGGTCGATCTGGATCGTTGGGAGTTTTTCAGAGATACCCGTGTGGTCACTAAAGCTGGCTCCGAAGACGATCAGCAAATCGGCTTCGTTCATGAAATAGCTGGCAATGGGGGTACCACTTCTTCCGAGTACGCCACACCCAAGCGGATGATGGTCGGCGATCAGGCCCTTGCCTTTAAATGTGGTCAAAACCGGACACTGGAGGTCTTCAGCGAAAGCGATGACCGTCTCCATGTGAAACCGCGAACCGTGCCCGACGATGATAACGGGTCGCTTTGCTTTCCGAATGAGGTCGAGTGCTTGATCGATTGACTCTTGTGGCGGTGTGATCGCATACGCTGGAAGGCGGCCCTCAGGAGACCCTGCGGGTTCGTCTTCCGAGACCTCCATCGGCTGCACTTCATCTGGGAAGATGAGGTGCGAGACTCCCCGATTCAGGATGGCGCTCTTGCAAGCAAGATTCATTAATTCGGCGTGGTTGCTCGTCTGTAGCACCGTCTGCCCCCACTGCGCTACCGAACCGAAGGCGCCCTTCAGGTCGATTTCCTGGAACGCTCCCGGCCCCAGTACCTGCGTATTGACTTGGCCCGTAAGGGCGAGGACAGGCGACCGATCAACATGGGCATCCCAGAGGCCAGTCAACAGATTGGTAGCGCCCGGTCCGGCGATGGCGAAGCAGGCAGCAGGCCGCCCCGTGAGCTTGCCGTAGGCCGATGCTGCGAACGAGGCGGCGCCTTCATGTCGAATGCCGATATACGTCAATGCCCCCTTACGCTCCTGGATTCGTAAGGCATCGGCAAATCCGAGGTTGGAATGGCCGACCATGCCGAACGTCCATTTGACACCCCAGTTGACCATCGTTTCTACCATCAAGTCGGCCACCGTGCGTGCATGTGGCGGTTCGGGTTCGAAGCCAACGTAGATGCCGTCCTCTCGGACCTCGACCGGATAAGTTCCGACACCGTCGTCGAAGCCGGGAGCCTTGCCGGTGAGAGGATGGTAGTCCCATCCATGCCACGGGCAGCGTAGCAAACCCTTCTCGATGGAGCCCTCCCCGAGCGGACCGCCTTGATGAGGGCAGTGATTATCCAGAGCACCATACTGGCCCTCAAAGTGCGTCATGCACACGGTGGTGAGCGCGCAGGTGACGGGTAATACACGACCCTCAGGCAATTCATCGGGGCCGAGGACTTTGGTCCAGGTCAACTGCGATGGCGAGGTTGCTGTTACAGACATGGAGGGAAAGGGCGTGGTAGAGTCTGGGAAAGTTGGTAAGCCTTGCTGTAGGATACCTCATAGATGAGTCACGATGCCTGCGGACTATCTGGCGGTTCGGTCGTACGTTTACGCTTCACCTTTACCCCAGCCCTATGACCCGCAACGCACTGATCCTCCTTCTGCCGTTTGCACTCGCCTGCGGAGGCGGAGACGACTCCGCTAGCTCTTACTCGACTGCAGGCGACGTGTCTGGTATCGACTCGCCGTCCATCAACCGCGCGGGCGCCGATTGCCTCGCGGGCACGTGGGAGATGGACGTGGAAACCTCCTACAACATGGATGGAGTCAATGCCATGATGGATGAGGAGGGTGGGGATATGAAGCTGGAGTTCGGTGGTTCGGAAGGTCGCGGCTTCATGACGCTCGGCCGTGATGGCTCGGCGGAGTACACCATGGACAACCTCACCATCACGATCAACGCCGATTCGCCGATGGGGGAGATGACTATGACGAACACCATGAACGGGACGTCGACGGGCACGTACGCCGTCGACGGCGACACGCTGCGCTTTACGGACGGCACCGGCAACATGAGCACGAATACGAGCGTGATGTTTGGTGGCCGCCAGATGAGCAGTTCGTCAAGCGACCTCGAGAGCGTCTTCGAAACCTCCGATCGCAGCTTGATGACGTACGAATGCACAGGTGACGTGCTGCCCATTAATGTCCACGA
>JADFLK010000281.1 GCA_022564455.1 Bacteroidota bacterium | reverse complement strand
GACTCCGTAGTGCAAAGCCACGGCGTTGAAGTTGACGCTTCCGCCTGTGTAGGTGCCCATAAAAATCCCACCGATGGCGTTGTAAAGCGGCCCGATGTTCTCCGGTCCGCCGACTGCCCACATGCCAACGAGAACGCCGACCGTGGTTCCCAATGCGCCGATCACGAACAGCGCCACAAGTGGCAGACCTGCCTTCAGGATATCGCTGAGGTTGCAACGCAGCAGCAACCAGAAGATGGCGATGGGCGCCAGGTAGGCGAATGTGAAGTCGTACGCGGGAACCGGCGCTTCCTCGGTTGATCCGGCCGGAAGAATACCCAGGTTGGCGACTACCGCCGTGACCAGAATGACCACGAGCGCTGTGCCCAGATGCCGCAGCCACGTGGTTCGCACCATCCACTCCGACAGGACCACGATCAGGCAGAGGACGGCCAAGACGTAGAGCGTGGACGGCATGGATACTCGTTGTGATTACCGGAAGAGATGAACGATCAGGCTCAACGTACTACTCCGCAAACAACTCCTGGAGTGTCTCCAGAACGCGAGACGCGGCCGTCGGATTGATACGGCCAAGTTTCTTCACGAGGCGCGATTTGTCGATAGTTCGGATCTGGTCGAGCACAATCTGGCCGTCCTTCTTCTGAAACCGACAGGCCACACGCGTCGGGTAGTTGCGCCCTTTCGTGGTCATCGGAGCCACGATAACGGTGCGGATGTGCCGGTTCATCTCATCAGGGGAGATAACCAGACAGGGTCGCGTCTTTCGGAGTTCGCTACCCCGCGTTGGATCAAGAGCCACGAGGTAGACCTCAAAGCGCTTTACCACGTCCACTCCGCGTCATCCCATTCTGTCGACGTGAGGTTGTCCAACAGGGTATCGTCTCCCGCCTGCGTCATCGCCTCGAAGGCAGACGCCCATCCTTCACGGGAATGCGCAGGCTTCTGGATGAGAATCTTCCCTGGTGTGGCTGTTATTTCCACAGCGTCCTCAAGCCCACTCTGTTCAAGAAGGGGCTTCGGGATGCGGACGCCGCGCGAGTTTCCGAGACGGATGATGCGAGCTTTCGTGGCCATCAGGATGTAGGCACATTGTGATTACATCCTGCAAACGTGTATCCCAGGGATCGGATCCCGGTCATTCCCAGATGCTGAATCCGGGTCTGCCGCATCATCCACTCAGACGCCACTACGATCAGGCAGGGGACAGCGAGGACGTAGAGGGGATCAGTCACAATCAAATTTGGCTGAACCAACTGGCATTTACTTCAACCCGTTCAACTACTTCTTCCGTTGTCGAAACACCTAAACTCAGTTCTTTGAGCTTGTCTGCCAATTGATCTCCATTGATTAAATCTATTGGTGGAGCGCCGTCTCTTGTTGCCTCAGTGACAGCATCTCGTGTAAACGACCCCGTTGTTATCAGGAGACCCTTATCGGCGCGACCGATCATTGCTCCTCGAAAGTCACGAACCTGCGATGAAGTAACGGATCCTTGATATCGTTTGCACTGAAATACGACGTGAAAGCTGAGGAGCCCACTAACCCTCACTATGCCTTTGCCGTCAATACCGCCATCGCCGCTTCGGCCAGTGACCTCAACCTGTACAAAACCTGATTCACGTAGCAAACGCTTTGTTAAACGTTCGAAAGCATCTGGAGAGAGTTCTTTCGTCAGAATTTGATGAAGCTCTTCTCGCCAATGCTGAACCTCCTCTGGTGACTCCACAGCTTGGTCGAGAGAATCAACGACTTCTCTCGAAGCTCTTTGCGCCTTGGCCTGTTCTCTGACGACACGTACGACTTCACCGGGATCAACTTCTCGAACGTTCCGCTCAGCCGGATTTATTGCCCAAATCCCACGACTAGAATTGTCAATCAGGCCGTACTTCTTCAAATATGTTCGCGTCCAAGCAAGTCTGTATTCGACTTCGGTGTCATTGCTTTTATCAGGATCGTGAGGGATTTCTACGACGTCCTCGTCAAGGTCCAAGATGGAAATCGTCGCATTGTTGATTTCACCGATAGAACCAGATCCACCCAAGTCGTGCAGAGCAGTCAATAAAGCATTTATCATCTCGTGGTACTGTGGTACCTGATCCTTATTCATTGCTTCAGTCGGTTTTTTGGATTCTTGGAAATTGTAAGGTCAAATCCCAGCCCCCCCCGTTACCTCCAGCGTGTGCCCGGTGACGTACCCCGCGAGGGGGGACGCCATCATCAAGATGCCTCCCGCTGCTTCTTCGTCGGTGCCGGGGCGGCCAAGTGGATTTCCGGTAACGGCGCGTCCGCGCGCTGCCTCAGGGATGCCCTGTGCGATCTCTTGTCCTGCCACCTCGATGGTCTCGCCGTCTTCCTTTGCTCGCGTCATCCTCGTGTCGATGAACCCGAAGGCTACGGCGTTGCACCGCACGCCGAACCGGCCCCACTCTTTTGCTACGGTCTTTGTCAGGCCGATGATGCCCATCTTGGCGGTGGCATAGTTGGCCTGCCCGAGGTTTCCGTGGAGTCCGCTGGTCGATGATACGTTGATGATGCAGCGGTTCTCGGAGAATGGCTCGCCGGCGGCAAGCTCAGCCTTGGCCGGTTCTCGGAGGTGCTTCGCGGCGGCGCGGATCATCCGAAACGGCGCAAACGTGTGGATTTCCAGCACGCGTAGCCACTGCTCGTCGGTCATCGTGTGGAGCATCCCATCCCACAGAAAGCCCGCGTTGTTGACGAGCACGTTGATTTTGCCAAAGCGTTCGGAGGCGGCGTCCAGCAACTGCTCCGGGAAACCGTCTTCCGTCACGTTGCCCGGAAACGCCATCGCAGCGCCTTCCGCAGATTCAATCTCCGCGACAATGGCCTCAGCAGGTTCTGCATCAAGATCATTCACAACGACGGAAGCGCCGTGTTGAGCAAATAGCTTCGCCGCTGCCGCGCCGATTCCGCGCCCGGCTCCGGTGATGACGACGACCTGGTTTTCAAAAAGCATGGGGTTGAAAGGGAGAAGGGAGAAGGGGGAAAGACGCCTGTGCTTGGAGCTTTGTCCTTCGTGCTTCGTTCTTTTGGATGAACCTAAGTACGAAGCGCGAACTCCTAAGAACTAACAAGCAGCGTCAGCGAGTCGGCGATCATGGCGGGCTTGTCTTCGCCCTCGATCTCGACTGTGTTGCGCGTGTCTATGAGGAAGCCGGCGCCTCTAGGAGTTACGGCGGACAGGGTGATGCGCGTTCGGATGCGGGCACCGGGCTTCACAGGTGCGAGAAAGCGGATCTTGTTGTAGCCGTAGTTGATGGAGCGCTCCGTGCCGTTCGGAATCACTCCGATCTCGTTGCGCATCATGGGGAGGAGGGAGAGCGTCAGCAGGCCGTGGGCGATGGTCGTGCCGGTTGGCGCCTCGCGCGCCGCGCGGTCGGTATCGATGTGGATCCATTGGCGGTCTCCCGTGAGCTCGGCGAAGGCGTCGATCATGGGTTGATCGACCGATATCCAACCGGAGACGCCGATCTCTTGGCCGACGAAATCGGCTACGTTGGCGAAGGAGTAGGAGTCGGAGGGCATGGGATCTTGCTCGTGAGACTCCAAAATAGTGGCGCGGTCACCCTCCGGCCTCACTTCGTTCGGCCACGGTCTTCCTCGCGCGAGCCAACGCAGCGGCGTATACGCCGCCCCTCGGGGAGGGAGGGGTTTGCATAGAGCGCCGAACCACAACCTTCGAGAGACGTATGCTGCTGTTCGCAATCTCCCTCAGTACGATGTCTGCGCCCACAAACGGAAAGAAGCCGGCTCCCCAACTCGACGTTCTGCAGGAGGAGGCTCTTCGACACACCCGGCTGTCATTGGAGCACATGGAGCGCCTCGGCATCCAGCCCGAGGGCAAGGTGGCGCTGTTTCTTCCCCC
>JADFLK010000280.1 GCA_022564455.1 Bacteroidota bacterium | reverse complement strand
TCGGATCTGAATTTGCGTTGGACTTCTTGAAACACAGCCATGAGGAAGGAGAAGTTTCAATTTATCAGACGAAGAGGAAACCAGCCGGTGAGGTATCAGGCCCTTACATCAACAATCACCCGCCCGCGCGTCTCACCGCGAACGATTTTCTCGCTGTAGGGAATGACGTCGGCGAGGCCGATGGTCTCGTCCACGCCCGAAAAGGCGCCGCTCTGGACAGCCTCGGCGAGCCGGGCCCAGGCCGTCTGTCGTTTCTCCGGAGGCGCCGTATTCGAGTCGATGCCATACAGCACGACGCCCCGCAGGACGAATGGAAAAACAGTGGTGTCGAGTTGGTGGCCCCCCGCCAGACCGCACGCTGCGATGCACCCGTGGCGCATGGTTTCGGCGATGATGTGGGCGAGGGTGCTCCCTCCCACCGAGTCAACCGCACCGGCCCAGCGAGCTTTTCCGAGCGGATTCGAAGGCGGTTCGGCCAGTTCGGCGCGATCAACAATCTGCGATGCGCCCAGCTCTTTCAGATAGTCGTGGGCTGAGGCCGTACCGGTAGACGCCGCCACCTCGTAGCCTGCACGTGCCAGTAAGGCAACGGCTGTCGAACCCACGCCGCCCGAAGCGCCCGTCACCACAATCGGGCCCATGCCGGGCGCAACGTGCATCTCTTCGATGGCCAGCACGCTGAACATTGCCGTCAGGCCTGCGGTGCCGACCAGCATGGCCTCTTTCAGACTCATGCCGTCCGGAAGGCGGACCAGATGCTCGGCCTTCGCCCGTGCGCGCTCGGCGTAGCCGCCCCAGCGAGCCTCGCCCGTGCTCCATCCGGTGAGAATGAGCTTGTCGCCCACCTGCCATTTCGGCGAATCTGACTCTACCACCGTTCCCGCGAGGTCAATCCCCGGCACGAACGGATACTCGCCGCGAACGATCTTGCCCCTGTTCGTCACCGCCAGCCCGTCCTTGTAATTCAGGCTCGAGTAGGCAACGTCGATCAGCACATCGCCTTCCGGCAGACGTGCCTCCTCGACTTCCTCTATGACGGGGCGAACGTCGTCGCCGTCCTTGTGCAGAACGAGAGCTCTCATTCGTGATTAGGTGACGTGTCACTAACCCGCATCCCAACAACAAGTGCGGGGAAGGACGGGCCGCGACGTTCGCGCGTGTTGGTCGACGTTACTTGCATTCTTCCCGAACCACACGACCGTCTACGATAACCGCGCAAACGTGCGAGGTGTACTCCAGCGGATCACCGTCAAAGAGGACGAGATCGGCGTCCTTGCCTTCTTCAATGGAGCCCACGAGGTTTTCGATACCGAGTATGCGAGCCGCATCGATCGTAATGGCAGCAAGGGCCGCATCTCGTGGAAGTCCGTAGGCGGCGGCGATGGCGGCCTCGAAAAGCACGACGCGGGTCTTGGGCACGTAGGATTCGTAGCCACTCTGGATAGCGAATAGAATACCCGCTTCGTGGAGCAGATTGGCCGTTTCCATCGTAGCGTTCTCGCGCTCGCCTC
This sequence comes from Bacteroidota bacterium, assembly GCA_022564455.1. The sequence goes on along the minus strand of JADFLK010000280.1, from coordinate 2,373 downwards.
GGGCGCGCATCATGGTTGGGTGCAGGATGACGGGGACGCCCATTTCACGCAACTCATCAAGAACGAGGTAGGCCTCACTGGCGCCACTGAGAATCATGCGCATCTCCGGAAACTCGCGTACGAGGCGCAGCGCAGTCAGAATGTCGTTTGCACGGTGGGCCTCGAGAAGAGCGGGCATTCGACCCGTAGCAACGGCCGCCAATGCCTCCTTGTCGAGGTCTCGCTCGGGCGGATCCTCACCCGCGCGCTTGCGGTGGTATTCGAGAGCCTCGTACAGCGAACGGCGCAGATCCGCGACAGCGCGGGCTCGCGTTCCGGGCTTGTCGAAGTAGCCCCGGATGCTTGAGCCCAGCGTCATCGCCTGCATAGTGGTCGAATCCACAAGCGCCTCATCGAGCGTCCTGTAGGCTGTCTTGACGATGGTAGTTTGCCCGGCGGCGAGCGCGCCCGGAGCGTGGCCTGTATGCACGGTGGTGATGCCGAAGGAAAGGAGCCATTCGACCAGCTCGTCCCTGGCATTGTATGCGTCCATCGCGCGGAGGGCAGGCTGCAGCGGGTCGCCCAGATCCAGAGCATCCCGATCCTGCTCCTGGTTGAGAAATCCCGAGAGGCCTACGGTAGCGCGCGCGTCTATAAGGCCGGGCGTCACTACGGCGGCCTCCAGCACCCTATAGTTGCTCGGAATCCGCACCCGATCGGCAGCCCCGACCCGCTCGATCTTTCCGTCCCGACCGACAAGCACAACGCCGTCTGCAATGGTAGGCCCGGCCATCGTGTAAATCGTTTCACCGCGCACAGCGAGCTGGGCCGAAGTGGGTCGAACCTGGACAGCCAACACGAGAAAAAGGAATAGACGGTACATCGATTATTCCTCCTGCCCGGTCGTAGCCGAGCGATATACGTCGTACCCGCCTGTGGCGTAGGCACGATCCGCCGGATCGGCGAGGTCGAATACCTTCACACCCTCGATCCACGTCTGCTCGACCCGGGTGTAAACCGAAAACGGATCACCTGAAAGAATGATGAAGTCGGCGTCCTTGCCCGATTCAAGACTCCCGATGCGATCATCGAGCCCGAGCATGCGGGCGCCTGCCAGTGTCACGGCTTCCAGCGCTACCTCACGGCTCATCCCGCCCCGAACGCCCAGCGCTGCCGACCGGAGGAAGAGCCGACTATCCGTGATATAATCGTCCGTGTGATAGGCCACTGCGACACCCGCGCGCTCCAGAGCGGCTCCCGTGTCGATGTAGAGGCCCCGCGCTTCGAGTTTGCCGCCGGGCGAATCCAGTACGATAATGGATGCCGGTGAGCCGGAAGCCGCGATTTCCTCGGCCACGCGCCACCCTTCCGACACGTGATGGAGCACGGGCGCAAAGCCGAACTCCCGCCCGAGTCGAAGTGCCGTCAGAATGTCGTCATGGCGGTGTGTGTGGAAGTGGACAATGCGTTCCCCGTCAATGATCTGGAGAAGGGCTTCTTTCTGCAGGTCCCGAACACCCACGGAATCTTCCTTGCCGCTTTCCCGATACGCAAGTGCCTCGTAAAACATCTCACGAACGAGGGCGGCGGAGCGCGCGCGCGTATCTGGGAAGCCGTCCGTGCCGCGAAGCGAGTTCGTCCCATTCGCCATCTTCATCCCACCGCACACGTCTGTGAGCGGGTCGTCGCAGAAGAGCATCTCCTCGATGGTGGCGGCGTCACGAAGCTTGAGGTACGCCGTCTGCCCGCTCATGAGGTGGCCCGAGCCTGGCATAACGTTGAGCGTGGTGATGCCTCCCGCGCGGGCTCGTTCGAAGGAGTCGGCACGAGGATCGAGGGCGTCAAGAATACGCACGTCGGGATGGAGCGGGCCCGAGGAGTCACCGCCGTCGCCCGCCCCCGTGTGGGAGTGCGTGTCCACGAGGCCCGGCATAATGACTTTGCCGGACACGTCCACCTGATGCACCCCAATGAGATTCGCACGTACGGGACCAACCTCAACGATCCGCCCGTTTTCCACGACGAGCATCCCCTCTTCAATAGGCAAGCCACCGACAGGATAAATGGTCGCTCCGATAAACGCTGTCCGCTCCGGCTGGGCAGAGGCAAATACCGGTAGAAGGGTGAGCGATACGAGTATGAGGAATCGGTGCACGGTGTAGATTTCCGAAAAATCAAGCATAGCGAAGGTACGCGTCACCTCTCACACAATCACGAGCATCATGCATCCCTGGCACGACCTCCCAACCGGCCACGACATTGAGGAGGCGGTGGTGCGCTATGGGGAGGCGTTTCCGGAACGGGCGTGGCCGGAAGCTTGAGTGTGGGGGTGGTAGGGCGTGCTCGCCGAGCGCGCCGCGTCGGTGCCTGGGGAATGGGAAAAGGGGTATATCG
>JADFLK010000279.1 GCA_022564455.1 Bacteroidota bacterium | reverse complement strand
CTGTCCGTGAGGGTATCCGTCTGAACCGCGCACAACGGTTCGATGTGGTGCTTACCTCGGGGCCGCCTCACTCCGTCCATCTCATCGGGAAAAGGCTGAAGCGTAGGACCGGCGTCCCGTGGGTGGCTGATTTTCGTGACCTCTGGAGCGATACCAATTTTTACGATGAGTTGCCTCTTACTGCAGCAGCTCGACGACGCGACTTACGCCTCGAACGAAGCGTGCTGACTCAATCAGATCGGGTAACAACCGTCAGCCCAGACTGGAAAGAGGTGCTTCTGGGGAAATCAAGAAGGACCGAGAACGAAATATCCGTCGTTTATAACGGGTTTGATGAGTCCGATTTTTCAACATATTCCGGTTCCGTGAAGCAAAATCCAGATGTGTTTACCATAGCCCACGTAGGTAGCCTGTACGCATCACGCGATCCAAAGGCACTTTGGGCTGCGTTGAAGCAGTTGCGCCAAAAAGGGAAGTTGGAGCATTTGCGTGTCCGGCTCGTCGGCACGGTAGGCCAACAAGTTCGGGAGTCTATCCTCTATCATGGGCTTGAGGATGTCGTCGAGTTCGTTGACTACGTATCCCATTCAGAGGCCGTGCATATCATGTGTGAGGCCGCGGCCCTTTTATTGGTCATCGAGCCATTCCAGAACGATGCGGGGATGATCACAGGGAAACTGTATGAGTATGTTGCTTCGGGTTCGCCCGTTCTGGCCATTGGCCCGCCTGGAGGCGACGCAGCGAATCTCCTTGACGAGACAAACGCCGGCCGACTCTTCGCGAGCGAAGATGTGCAAGCCATTTCCGATTTTCTTCTTGATCAGTACGAACGGTGGGTGAACGGAGAGCCAATCATGCGGTCAAGGCCCGCCATCATCAGCCGATATACGCGTAGCAGACAGACAGGACAACTGGCAGACGTATTTAACTCTGTGATCAATAGTAATTGAAACGCGACACCACACCACATACCGTTTAGTACGTATCTCCGATTACTCCCATCATGCACCAATCAATAACTGGCTCCATTGTACCAACCCCGAACAGCCCCGAGACGGCTGATCGATTTGACAAGACGATCAAATTTGTAGGGGAAACTCTGCCACCTCCAGCGAAGCTGCTCGATCTTGGCCAACCGAATCCACACGCTAGGAAGTTCCACGAGTTGGGCTACACGGTATTGAACACGGAGGGCGATCTGGACTTGTCCCCTTCTCAGGTATCTGACGTTCATGTAGACGCAGTAACCGCCTTTGAAATACTTGAACATCTGGTCGCCCCATTTAATGTACTTCGGGCAATTCGAGCGCCGCGTCTTTTCGCCACAGTCCCCTTGCGTCTTTGGTTTGCCCCGGCGTACCGTAACGACACCGACTCTTGGGACAGGCATTTCCACGAATTTGAGGATTGGCAGTTTGACTGGCTTCTAAGCAAAGCCGGCTGGCGCATCGTGCGGCGGGAACGATGGGTACCGTCGCCAGGAGGGATGCCACTGGGCATTCGGCCCCTGCTGCGAAGGCTGACGCCCCGCTGGTACGCGATTGAAGCTATCCGCGAAAGTTCTTGAGGCCACTGGCTCATATGCGCCAACGCATTGTCCATCTAGCCACCACTCATCGACCGGGAGATCCTCGGATCTTTCAGAAGGAATGCCGAACGCTTGCGGCGGCCGGATACGAGGTCGTTTATATCGTCCCTGGCGACAAGGATGAAGTTGTGGATGGTGTGCAAATCAGAACCGTTCCGGTGCCGAGATCGGGTAAAGAGCGGATGACGAGTACCGTCCGCGCCGTGTATAAGAAAGCGCTAGAGGAGGGGCCAGAGGCGGTAATGCATTTTCACGACTCAGATTTCTTGCTCGCGGGCTTTTGGCTCAAGCGATCTGGTTGGTGTGTAGTGTATGACTCTCATGAGGATACTCCCAAACAAATGCAATATCAGCATTGGATACCAAAGATATTGCGTCCCGTAGCATCCGCCTACTTTGCGGCTCTCGAGCATCGTGCAGGCCAACGATTCGACGGGATTATTGCGGCCGAACCCTCCAACTCCCTTCGATACCCGAGGAGCAAGACTGTCATAGTCCGCAACTACCCATTGCTCGACGAACTTGTCGTTTCTGATGCGTTGCCGTATCGCGAACGCCCGAATCGAATTGTCTACGTTGGCTCGCTAACTCGAGTTCGTGGGATTGACGAGATGATTCGCGCCGTTAATGGCCTCCCTGAGGCCTATAATGCGGAATTGACGCTAGGCGGAAGCTTTCATCCGGCCGCACTGCAACATCAAGTTTTGAACGGGGCAAGGTCGGTGCGGTTTCTTGGCTACCTTGGCCGGCCGGCCGTCGCGGAGCTTCTGGCCCGGTCCAGAGTGGGTGTCGTCGTTATGCATCCTGTGCAGAAACATATCGAGGTACTATCTACAAAAAAATTTGAATATATGGCCGCTGGACTACCCGTTGTTGTCTCTGACTTTCCAGTTTGGCGTGAGATTGTGCACGATGCCGAGTGTGGGTTTGTTGTCAATCCGCTCGACGCGGATGCACTTAGAGATAAAATCCGGTGGCTACTCGACCATCCTGAGGAAGCAGAAGCAATGGGACAGCGAGGCCGAGCAGCCGTAGAGGCTAAATATAATTGGACTCCTGAGGGTCATCGTCTGTTAGCGTTTTATGAAAGGTTGCTCACCGGGCAATCACCTGGAGAACCTTCCTGATCAATGGCTGAGAATTTCTCAACGGTGGCTGGTGAACTAACTCCCCTCATGCGTTTGCTCCGCCAGGGCGGGATGTACACACTCAGCAACCTGGCGGTTAAGGTGGCGGGGCTGCTGCTGTTGGGCTTCTTCCTCAACCCGGCGTTTCTCGCGCAGGCTGATTACGGCCGGTTCCAGCTTCTCGAGGTGATGGCCCAACTGCTCATCCTCGTGGGCGGGATGGGCATGGCGGCCGGGCTGCTCAAGTTTCTCCACGACGAGACCTACGCCGACGAAAAGGAGGCGCTGCCGTTTACGGCGTTGGCCGGTGTGGCAATCTGCGGACTGGTAATGGCTTCGCTCACGAGCATCTTCGCTCGTCCACTGGCTTCTTTTCTGGTAGATGACCCGGCAGCGGTAACGCCCATTCGGCTGACGGGCCTCTACGTAGCGTTAAAGCTCATTGCCGCGGTTCCGTTCATGATGCTTCGTGTGCATGAGCGGGCCGGTTTGTTCGCTCTGGCCGCCACGAGCGAGGCTCTGCTGCTGATCGCGGCCGTTGCGTTTCAGTTGGTGGTGCTCGATGCGGGGCTGAATGGCATCATGGTGGGCTACGTGATTTCTGCCGGTGGAAGTGCCCTGCTGCTTACGTCGCTGCTTGTGAAGAATAATCCGGTGCGTATTCGGTTGAGCCTGCTTCGTCCGCTGGCAAAGTTCGGGGCGCCGCTCGCGCTGGCGGGGTTGGCCTCGGTCACGCTAAACGCCGGCGACAGGTTCATCCTGAAAGCCCTTACCGACGCCGAACTGGTTGCCGTTTACGGCCTCGCCGCGAAGTTCGGCGGCCTGATCAACATGCTCTTCGTGCAGAGCTTCAACATGGCGTTCTCGGTGATCGGCCTCAAAGCAATATCCTCCAGTGGCGGCGGAATGCACGTCCATCGCCGCACGTTCCGGCACTACGTCGTTCTCACGGGATGGGGTGTGCTCGGCGTCTCGCTGCTCGCGCGCGACGTGACGGAGGTGCTCTCTCCAACCCCCGCGTTTCTCGGTGCCGAGCCGCTCGTGTTGCCCATCGCGCTGGGCTTCATGGCTTACGGCATTTACTTCATCGGGATGAACGTTCTTTATGCCGATGGGCGCACGCCGGCCATTGGTATATGCGTGGCTCTGGCTGCTACGCTCAACATTGCACTCAACC
>JADFLK010000278.1 GCA_022564455.1 Bacteroidota bacterium | reverse complement strand
AGATATCGCGAGCCGAGCGCTCTCGGGTGCCCATCTCCAGTTCCAACGACTGCAATGCCTCTAGCTCTTCTCGCGAAAGGCGACGGCGCTTCACCTCCGCATGGCGCGGTAGCGTGAACCGGACGAAAGGGTCAAGTTCGGGAGCTAAGTCACCCAGGCGGACGGCCCTCTTGCAAAGGGTCCGAAGACGGACACACTCTTTCCGAACCGTGTTGGCCCCGTTGCCGCACGTGTTTCGGCAATGGCGCTCGAACCTTTCCAGCGCCTCCGGGGTCAGGGCCTCCCACGGCATCGCCCTGCTCGGAAACTGGTAGCCTAGCGCCTCATGCAGTTTCGTTGCGGTGGTTTGGTATTTCAGGTGCTCCCAATACTTGCCGTCGGTCTCCAGCTTTTCGATGTAGTCGGAGACGAACGCCGTGAACGTACCGGCGCGCTCACGAAAAATGTCGTCTACCGTCTGCGCGGTGGTAGCACGTGCGCGGGCCTCGTTCAGCATGTCGGCTAGACGGGCGTTGAAGACTACTGCCAACGGGTGCGACTTGCGGACCTGCTGCCGGGCCGCGTTCCATGCTTTCGCCACTACCCAGACTCCAGTAGAGCGCTCCCGTGTTCGGCGAGCGTGGGTGGCTCGGATGTAGACTGGCGCGGTCCCGTCGGCACGCGTCTTGGCCTTGCGCAGAACCAGCTTGGCGGTGGCGTTCCCCATCAATCAGGAGCGAGGTCAAACATAGGTCAAACATTTTCCGGCTCAGGGTGGCTTTTTAGGCTACTCCTGAAGCCGACCGTTTCACCCAATATAGACACTCAACGGCTCACTCGGCTACTATTCGCGCCAATACGCGCCGGGAAACTGTGGGCAGGGAAGGATTCGAACCTCCGTACTCGTCTGAGAACAGATTTACAGTCTGTCGCCTTTAACCGCTCGGCCACCTGCCCAAATTGTAAAGAACATTGCGAGGAACCCGCAGGAGAGCTGGTGGAGGGACTCGAACCCCCAACCTGCTGATTACAAATCAGCTGCTCTACCATTGAGCTACACCAGCGAAACGGCCCGAATAATATTCCGCTGACGCAGAAGCAGCCCGGACGAGGCCGAGAAATTACGGATTGCAGCAACCCTGAGTCAACGAAGTCGCGGAGTGAACTACCTACTCGGGCGGGTCTTCGCTGTTTCTTTGAGGCACACCTTTCGGTTTCCGAGTGCGGAACCACCACCGCACCACCAGGACGCCCACAATGGCCATCAGGATGCCCATGATTACCCGTCCGTAAATCGCCAATATGGGCAGGATGGACTCCCAGTTGGCGCCCACCGAGTAGCCGGCGTAAATGAGCAAGGTGTACCATGCGATGGAACTCAAGAACGCCAGGAACGCCGTGAGCACGGGTCTGAGGTCCGAGGCGCCGGCGAGTAGCGTGATAGCCGCCCGCGTTCCGCTGAGGAAACGGTTCACTGCCACTACCCAATATCCCCACTGTTGAAGCCACACCTTGGCTGTCTGCATCGGTGCTTTCGGAATCCAGCGGAGCCGTGCCGGGTCTTCAACCGCATCGCCCAGCACCTTGCCGATAGCGTACATCGTCATAAAACCGAGGGCGCTCCCTACCGACACGACGAGCACAGCCGGGACGAAACCAATGAGCCCAAGGCCTACCAGGTAGCCACCGATCACGACGTTTACATCGCCAGGAAAGGGCGGCACCAGGTTCTCGACGTACGCAACGAAGAACAACGTCGCGTAAATACCGGCCGGCGGAAGCGTCTGAAACCAGTCGGCGAAGTCCTGAAGGAACTCAATGCCAGCCACAGGCCGTCAGGTTTGGGTTGAAGTTGAAACGAGCAGAGCCACAGCGTGCGCAGCGCAACCCTCTTCGCGGCCAACGAAGCCCATCGTCTCGTTCGTCGTGGCTTTAACGGACACCTGATCGATCTCCAAACTCATCGCCTCGGCCAGTTTGGCTCGCATCGCGTCGATGTGAGGGCGGAGCCTGGGGCGCTGCAGGATGACCACAGAATCCACGTTGCCCACGGCATAGCCTGCCTCTGCAACACGGTTCACGACGGTGCGAAGGAGTTCGATGCTGTCGGCGTCCCGCCACTCCTCGTCGGTGTCGGGGAAGTGCCGGCCGATGTCGCCAAGAGCCGCCGCGCCAAGCAATGCATCAATAATAGCGTGTGTGAGCACATCGGCATCCGAGTGGCCATCGAGGCCCACATCGGACGGAACCGTGACGCCCCCGAGAACGAGAGGGCGGCCTACCTTGAGGCGGTGGACGTCGTAGCCGAAACCGAGGCGCATTTTGATAGGGATGAGCGGATGAGGGGTGAGCGGATGAGGGCGAAGCTACACCTGCCAATCCAGCCGTCCTCAATCTTCCTTCCTCTGCCATCCGGGCCAAAGCGCTTCCGCCAGCCTCCAATCCGACGGGCGCGTGAGTTTGATGTTGCGCTCGTCGCCGAGAACAAGATGGACATGGACGCCGGCGTGTTGGAGCACCTCCACCTCGTCCGTTCCCACAAAGCCTTCGGCTTTCGCTTTCGCGTGTGCTTGTACAAGCAGATCTGTCCGGGCGCCCTGCGGCGTCAACATTCGGAAGAGTCCCTCGCGGTCCACCGTCTTACCGAACACAGTATCCGCACCACGCCGAAGCGTATCTACAACCGGCACGGCCACAGCTGCGGCACCGTGCTCGTGGATGGCCTTGATGATCTCACGGATCTGCGTTACCGAAATGAATGGCCGCACGGCGTCATGAACGAGGACAACCTCCGTTGTCTGCCCAACGGCGCCAAGGCCCTCCCCCACGGACGCCTGCCGGGTAGCGCCGCCCACAACAACCTGTGCAATAAGGCCAAACTGTGCCAGTAGCTCCTCAACCACATTCACTTCCTTCTCCGGCACGGCGACAACAACCGTTTCAACCTCCTCTACCCCTGCAAACGCACGAAGCGTCTGAACGAGCAGTGGGGCATTACCAAGCATACGAAACTGCTTGGACCTCCCTCCCATCCGAGAGCCCAAGCCGGCTGCGGGAACGATGACTGCAACGCGAGCATGTATCGTGTTGCGCGGTGCGTGTTGGGGTTCCTCCATACGAAACACGCTAGAAAGAATACGCTATACGGAATACGCTAAATAATCAGCATCGCATCGCCGAAGGCAAAGAGGCGGTACTTCTTCTTGAACGCTTCCTGGTAGGCGTAGCGTATCAGATCGACACCTCCGAACGCCGACACCATAATGAACAACGGAGAGCGGGGCATCTGGAAGTTCGTCAGCAAGCGCTCTGTAATCTTGAACTTATACGGCGGGAAGATGAACTTGTCCGTCCATCCGGCATCCGCCTTAAGCGTGTGGTCTGCCGAGATACACGATTCGAGAGCCCGAACGGTGGTGGTCGAGCAAACCGTCACCGTGTGCTCACGCGATGTGAGGGCGCGGTTCACTATTTCTACGCTTTCGCTGCTAATGACATAGTTCTCTGAGTCCATGCGGTGTTTCGTAAGGTCCTCCACCTCCACGGCCCGAAACGTACCGAGACCCGTGTGCAGCGTAACGGGCGCAATATCGACCCCCTTTTTTGTCAACAACTTTATGAGTTTGGACGTGAAGTGAAGCCCTGCTGCCGGCGCGGCCACGGCGCCACGGTGCTGCGCAAAGACGGTCTGGTAACGCGCCTTATCCTCCGGCTCTGTGTCGCGGCGGATGTAGCGCGGGATCGGCGTGTTTCCTATCCGGTCGATGAGCGCGTAGAGGGCCTCGGGCGTGTCATCAAACATGAACCGGATGGTGCGGCCCCGGCTGGTCGTGTTGTCGATCACCTCGGCCGAGAGATCCTCAGCGAAGCAGATCTTGTTGCCCACCCGCACCTTCCGCGCAGGCTCCACGATCACATCCCACAGACGCG
>JADFLK010000277.1 GCA_022564455.1 Bacteroidota bacterium | reverse complement strand
GTTCTAGCTCTGATGACCTACGAACGCTGACAAAAGCCGAGTCGCACGAACTCAATCGCCTCCTCGACAAGATGCGATCCTGATTTTTTTACCCTACCATTGTATAGACGACTCTCGTCTATTCGCTTTTCCCTTCATCAACCCAACACCAGCATGGCTTCCCCCAAACTCGTTCTCGTAACCGGCGCAACCGGGCAGCAAGGCGGCGCCGTCACCCAGGCCCTTCTGAAGAACGGCCACACCGTTCGCGGCCTGACCCGTAACGCGGACTCCGCCGCCGCCCAAAACCTCGCCGCACAAGGCGTCGAGATTGCTGTTGGCGATTTCACAGACCCCGATTCGCTCGTTCGCGCTGCCGACGATATTGACACCATCTTTGCAATGACTACGCCTTTTGAACAAGGCGTAGACGCAGAAACGGCGCAGGGCCTTGTCCTCCTAGACGCCGCAAAGCAGGCCAACGTCGGCCATCTCGTATATAGCTCCGTTGCCAACGCCGACAAGCAGACTGGCGTCCCCCACTTCGACAGCAAGTACGCTGTCGAGGAGGCCATCGTGTCTTCGGGCATTCCGTATACGATCATCGCGCCCGTGTTCTTTATGGATAACCTCCTGCAGCCGTGGATGTCCGGCACCCTGAACGAAGGCAAGCTCTCGATGGCGATGCCCGGCACGCGCCCGCTGCAACAGATCTCGGTTGCCAACATTGGCACATTTACGACGGCGGTTATCGAGCGCCGCGAATCGGTATTTGGAAAGCGCTTTGACATCGCGGGGGATGAACTGACAAACGACAGTCTCGCCGCGATCTTTGCCGATGTTCTCGGCCGCCCGGTGAATTACGAAGGCTTCCCGCCGGACGCAATGCGCGAGCAAAGTGAGGACATGGCCCTCATGTTCGAGTGGTTCGATGCCGTGGGCTACTCAGCTGACATTGACAGTTTGCGCCACGACTTCCCTGAAGTCGGATGGCAACGCTTCGAGGAGTGGGCGCGGTTGCAGGACTGGGATGCGGTTCTGGCAGGGGCATAGCACATTCGCCTCACGCCACGCGACACGGTGACACCCGGATGCTCAACGGAAGCGCCGTCGTAGCCACGTAAGGCCGCGACGGCGTTCTTAGTTGGATGAACTACCCGCCTACTACTCAAGGTGGCTTCGCAGCATCCACGCATTCTTTTGGTGGATGTCCATTCGCCGTGTAGCCAGATCAGCACTGGCCTGATCCCCGGCCACTTCGGCAGCCTTTATCACGTTTTGCGCTACGGCAACTACAGCCTCCTGGTCTGAAAGGAGATTACGGATCATCTGGACTGCATCCGGATGTCCTGTCTCCTCCCTCACAGTGGCAAGTTCGGTGAACGCTGCCAGGCTACCCGGCGCGTAAGCACCCAGAGCACGAATGCGTTCAGCAATCTCATCGACGGCCAAAGCCAGTTCTGTGTACTGCGTCTCGAACAGCATATGCAATGTAGAGAACATTGGCCCGATCACATTCCAGTGATAGTTGTGCGTTTTTACGTACAACACATAACTGTTTGCCAGCAGCCCGGAAAGCTGCTCGACAACTGGGCTAGTTGATTGGTCGGTCATGGTGTATCTCGGTTGATTCACTTCTCTTCACCGTTGTTTTCCATGTTCGTTCCGCTAGAATCCGCGTTTCACGTGCGATTCGGATGCCCTTTATCCTTCCTCCACCATTCACGGCCGCACCCTTTGTGTACCGGGTTCACCTTGAACGGGCAGCAATAAACAGCACAATCCCTGCAGCCACCGAAGCATTAAGCGACTCCACGTCACCGGCAATGGGAATGGAAACGAGCACATCGCATTGCGCGCGAACGCGGGGACGCATCCCCTTCCCTTCACTGCCTACAACCAGAACGACGGGGCGATCCCAGTCGTTGTCCCAGACGGTCGCTCGCTCCTGTGGACCTTCAGCCTCTCCGCCGTCAAGACCAACTACCCAGTAGCCCCGCTCCTTTAGGCTGAAGAGAGCGTCTGCGAGGTTGGAGACGCGAGCGATGGGAATCCGCAGGGCCGTGCCCGCGCTGGCCTTGACGGCCGTGGCGCTGAGCGGAGCCTGGCCGCGCTCCGGGACGATAACACCCGACGCTCCAGAGGCCACCGTACTCCGCAGAATTGCCCCGTAGTTGTGTGGATCCTCGATGCCGTCCATAGCGAGCAGGATGGGCTTTCGCTCGCGTACGGCGTCCAGATTGGGTGCGATCTGTTCGAGCATATCATCCAGATCGGCATAGGCCACGGGTGCAGCCATCGCCACCACACCCTGATGCGTCGCCTTCGGAGCCTGCTTGTTGATCCTTACTTCCGGGACTATCTGTGTGGGCACGCCGGCGGCTCTTGCAGCCTTCCGTATCGCGTCGATCTGGCTGCCGTGCGCCCCTTTTTGGAGGAGCACCTTTTCGATGCGCCCATCGCCGCGCTCAAGCGCCTCGCGGACAGGGTTGCGCCCAATGATTACCAGATCGTTCATGCGTCAAGGTAGAGACCGCGCCAATGATTCAACACGGTCATGCAATCGATCCACATAATCCTCGTGCTCGGGCTTCATCAGCACGCTTCGAAGAATCCGCGCATGCCGGCGGTCGGCCTCTATGTGTGGGTGCAGAGCAACCATCCGCTCCGCGCCCATTCGGTAGGTGCTGAGGAAAACAGGATCGTCCGCGTCCGCCATCGCCTGCTCGAAAACGGACTGGCTCGCCGCGTCAACCAGCGAAAGTGCATCCGCTTTGGGAAAGTAGGTGACGATGTCGGTCTCGGGTTGGATATACAGTTCCAAAGCATCAGAAGCCTCGATCAAGGCCGCCCATCGACGTGCCGCCCGTAATCCTGCAACCAGGATTGGGCCAAGGCCGTCCTCCGCTTCTAGCGGTAGGCACTTGAGCGTGAGCCACAGCGCACCTGCTGCCGCACCCGGCCTCGAGCACTCCAGACTGATCTCGCCAAGGTGCAATTCATCACTCGTAAAATAGGTGTAGGGGGAATCATGCGAATAGAACCGCCCGACAGATGGGTCACGGAAAAGCACGCAGCCACACCCGTACGGCTGGAGGCCGTGCTTGTGCGGATCGATCACAACCGAATCTGCCTCGGCGATGGCGCGAAAGTGCTGAGCAGGGAAGCTATCTAGACCTCCGACGGCTGATGGCCGGCCGCCATTCTCTTTTGCCAAGAGAGTAAAAAAGCCTCCATACGCAGCGTCTACATGCAGGCGAACGCCATACTTGCGAAGCAACGGCAGCGCATCGGCAATCGGATCAACAGCGCCGAGGCCCGTCGTGGTAGCCGTGAGTACCACGGTGCCGATGCCGCCGGTTTTCAGCACGTCCTCCAGTGCGTTGAGGTCAATCCGGCCCTCCGGTGTCGCGGCAACGGCGTGCGCTTCCATTCGCAGGACGTACGCCATTCTGCCGTGCGTGTAGTGGGCGTCCGCGCTGTAAGCAATGCCTTTGTCCGGGTGGAGTTCGCGGGCCACGAAAAGCGCTTCGAGATTCGCTATCGTACCTCCCCCTGTGAGGTGCCCCAGGTGGTCGTCGGGTAAGCCAAACATGGCGGCCAGATCACGCACCACCTCCTTCTCCATTTGGGCAGTCGGCGGCCCACCGTCCAGCGCGTGGTTATTCGGGTTGATGCGCATCGCAGCGGCGTAGGCTGCCACAGCCACAGGATGCGGCGGCTTCAACATTTGCCCGGCATAGCGCGGATGGAAGAACGGATAGTTGCCTCCACTAGCGGCAGGCGGCGCCGTCAACCGGCCGAGGTATTCCTCCAACGCTGCGCCCAACCGCTCCTCATCCACCGACATCGTCGGGTGCCGCTCGAAAGGCCCAAACGACGCCTCCCACCGATCAATTGTGTCGTGGGCCTGCTCGATAAGAGGTTGGATGTCC
>JADFLK010000276.1 GCA_022564455.1 Bacteroidota bacterium | reverse complement strand
TATAGACGACGCTGTGCGCCGCCTTCCGGACGCCATGTACGAGGTGGACGGCGCGTTCATCGCAAGATCGCTGAAGGCGCGGCGAGATGCGCTGCCACAGGCGGCCGATGCGCTGTACGAGTTTCTCGCGATTGACGTCGAGGTCCACCTGACGGATCTTGATGAGCACGTTGAGATCACGGCGCTTGAAGATGGGGGCGTCGAGGTAACGGCCCGGCCGGCCGGGGAGCCGGACGGCGTCTTCTTCCAAAGAGTCTTCGATCCTGCTGAAACCCAAGAGATCCGAATTTTCATGGGCGACGCGGATGATGTCGCCGTCGTCGGAGGGGTCGGCAATCTCGGCATCCTCGTTCGCATCATAGGGGGCGGTGGTGAGGACGAGGTACGTTACGAGGGCAACGTCGGCAACGTCCGCTATTACGACGCCTACGGCGAGAACCAGGTTACGGGGCCCGCGCCGAGCACCAGGATCCGGAGGTCCCACTACGAGCCACCACCGCTTCCCGAGGGCGACCACAACACCCCGCCTCATTCGGGGAGCTGGACGGTGCCGATGGGCAGCCTGCTCTTCACTTCGGAGTACGGATTGGTCGCGAGACTCGGGGCCACTCGATTCGGATATGGGTTCCGCAAGGATCCGTATGGCTCGCGCGTCCGCTACGGCGGCGCAATCTCCACGAGGGGCCGATTCGAGGGCAGCCTCAGCATCGACCTCTACGGAGAGAACTCAAGCCGACACTTCTCAATCGATATCCTCGGCTCGCAACTTGGTCTTTCCAACTTTTACGGTTTTGGGAACGATTCCCGAGCCTTCGTTGTCGCCGACTCGGCGCACGTCCTGGTCAGTACAGTCTCGGTTGAACCGCGGTACGGGTTCGCGTTGGGCGACCATGCGGATCTCGGGGTTGGTATTGCGGGGCAGTTCTCGAATTCGGATTCGGACGTTAACCCATTTCTTCCGCCCGGTGTGGATCCACCGCCGCTGTATGGCGCGGGCGATTTTGTTCAGACAGGGGCGTTCGTTGACTTTCGGATGGACACACGCGACGTCCCAGGAGCGCCGACCAAGGGGGCGACGCTCAGCATCCGCGGCACGGTTTCTCCTGCTCTTTTCGACGTAGACAGCACCTACGCCAGTTTGGAGGCGGCGGCAACGACGTATCTGTCGGCAGTTTCGGCCCCCTTCGAGCCCACGCTTGCGCTACGCGCGGGCGCGAAGCGCGTGTGGGGCGACATGCCGTTCTTCAGCTCGGCGTTTATAGGAGGCGGCTCGACGTTGCGCGGATTCGACCAGCAACGGTTCGCGGGCGACACCGCGCTCTACGGCACCTCCGAGCTACGGCTGTTCCTTTTCCGGCTCGGTTTTCTGACACTTGGAGACTTCGGAATCCTTGGCTTTGCCGACACCGGACGAGTTTACGTCGATGGGAATTCGCCCGAGGGGTGGCATACTTCCTTCGGCGGCGGAGTCTGGCTGGGGATCCTGGGGCGTGCGAACGGCATCTCGGCTGTCATCGCCAACAGTGACGACGGCAACCGCGTCCACATCACCTTCGGAATGCCCTTCTGATTCCCGGTGACCTCGCGAGAATGACGTCGGCTCCTCGACACCGCATAATCGCGTTCAGACTGGAGCGTGATATACGTCAACTCGGCCGCAAGCAAGCCGATCCTCTCGTCCCACGACGAGTCAATACATTCGTCATGTTCGATCAAGCCCAATTCCTGGCCGACCTGAAGACCTTCGTCGGCTTCAAAACGGTTGTGAGCACCAACAAGGAGGAGTTCCGCAGGGCGCGCGCCTGGATCAAAGCGTTCTTCGACCCGGACCACACGGCCTTTGTTGAACGCGAATACGGTGGGCTAACCTCGCTGATCGTTAAACCCAGAGACTCCCGCCGCCCCCGCATCCTGGGAGACGGCCACATCGAAGTGGTACCCGGCGCCGATCACCTCTTTGAACTCGTGGAAGAAGGAGGGGGTCTCTACGGACGCGGCGTCGCCGACATGAAAACGCAGTGTTTGATGATGATGTACGTGTTGCGGCGTCTCATCGCCGAGGGCCGCCACAACGACTTCTGGCTCCTGTTTACCGAAGATGAGGAGGTCGGCTCGGACCACGGCGTGCGCGAAATGGTGAACTATTTGTGTGAGAACGATATGTCTCCCCACGCCGTGTTTGCACCCGACGGCGGTCCCGATTTTGCCTACGTCGAGAAAGAAAAGGGTATCATGAGTTTTACGGCCACGACGACCGGGATGGCGGCGCACGCCAGCCGCCCATTCCTGGGCGACAATGCCGTCGATAAGATGATCGCTTTCTACGCAGCATTACAAAAGCGCTATCCCAACCCCACCAGCGAGCAGGACTGGATCGTTTCGTTGTCGATGACCAGGATTGCGGCGGGCGAGGCGCTCAATGCCATCCCGGATCGGTGTGAAGCCGGCTTCGACGTGCGCCTGACCGAACGGGAGAACGTGGACGACCTCGCGGCGCAGATCGAACAGACCGGGCGGGCCTTCGACGCCGAGGTGGTCTTTGGCGAAAAAGACACGGCCACCTATTATCCCAAGGAAGCGCCGATTGCGCAACAGTTCATCAGCATCCTGCGCCGGGTGTCGGGGAAGGAGCCGGAAATCCTGCACTCCAACGGGGCCAGCAACGGGCGGCTCTACGTCGCCAAGAACCCCGGTATCCACGTTCTGATGAGTAACCCGACCGTGGTTGGGCCGCACACCGATGCCGAGTGCGTGGTCGCCGCCTCGCTCGAACCCTACTATCAACTCGTGCTGGAGACGGCGTTGCTTTAAGCCGAGAACAGCCTCCTAGTCAGCCCTCGTCGCGGGCGAACAGGTCAAGGAAACCGCACTCCAAGCAGCGGTACGCCGAGATCGGCAGCTTTTTACGACCGCTGAGTTTGAGACCAGTCCAGATGCTCTTCTGCGGCGCGCCCTCAACCCACTGGCCCTGTTTCTTCTCTCCGTAGCCTTCATCGAGCGCGAAACCCTCCTCCATTTCCCCGCCGCAGCGCAAACAGACTTTATACCAAACGTCGCTCATCGGATGCGCGTGAAAGAGGTTGCCGCCAGTACGTGCTCGGCTGAAACGAGACGCACGACGTACAAACCGGAGGCCATTTCGGCAGTGGTAGCACCCGCCCCATTCCACTCAACAAAGCGCACAGAAGACACAACGGGAAGACGTACTACGGCGCGCCCGAGGCTATCGAACACAGCGAGTTCGGCATCGTCCGGAACGTCGCCATCAAACCGAAAGATGACGCGGCCGGTGGATGGATTCGGCTCCACGCTCAGGTTCATTGTCCGGCCACCGGGTTCCTCGGGAGGTGCAGCGACGCTAACCTGAAAGACCCCGTTGCTGTAAAAAAGCAGTCCGCCGCTTCGATTTCCAACTACACTGTCAAGATCGCCGTCGCCATCAAGGTCACCGAACGCGGGCACGGTGGACGGGCGGAAAGCCGCAATGCCCTGCTCCTCCACATAATTGGGGTTGGTTGCCGAGCCCGTGTTTCGGAAGAAGCGGATTGGGCCGTCCTGCGTTCCGGTGAGCACGTCCAGGTCGCCGTCGCCGTCGATGTCAACGAAGCGAGGCGCGCTGTCGAAGCCAACATCAATGCCGAGGCCGATGGCGTCGCGGAAGGCCAGATCGGCGGCAACCGGCGCTCCGTTGGGCTCCGTGTCGAATAGAGGCATCTCTGCCGTGCCAATGTTCCTGTAGATCTTCAGCAGCCCATTCGATTCGCCTGTCAGCAGGTCGAGGTCGCCGTCTCCATCTACATCACCGAACGAGGGACGGATGTACTGGCCGACATCGATGTTCTGAAAACGCTCGTCTTCCAGCACGTAGACGGGATTTGTTGATGAGCCCGTATTCCGCAAAAACGCCAGCCTTCCA
>JADFLK010000010.1 GCA_022564455.1 Bacteroidota bacterium | reverse complement strand
TCCTCCTTCCTCTCTTTTCCTTCTTGGCCTCATCTGAGTAGATGACGCCCCCGACTTGCATCTCAGGGGAGAGCCCCGGCGGAGACGCTGCGCGCACTACCTGTCTCTGGCTGGCCACCACGCCCACGCTCCAGCCGTCGATGCGGGCATAGCCGGTGAGGAGCGTCTGTCCGTAGCCCGCCTTGTACTCGGTCCACGAACCGGCGTCCACGATGCGCGCTAGCACCTCCCGCATGTCGTACGGCTGGTTGCGTGTGTCCGGCATCACGCAGTAGAGCTCCTCGGCATCGTACATCGGCGCAACGGGCTCCACCCGGTCGAAGCCCGCGCGGTCCTGCGGGCCCAGCCTGGAGACGAGGTCGCGGATGGTGGCCAGGCACGTCTCGTCGTCGGGCATCTTGTAATCCGTGACGCCGGAGATCTCTGAATGCGTGGCCGCCCCGCCGAGTGTTTCCTTGTCCGTCTCCTCCCCGATGGCCGCCTGCACGAGGAACGGCCCGGCGAGAAACACGGAGCCCGTGCCGTCCACGATCAACGCCTCGTCGGACATGATGGGGAGGTACGCCCCGCCGGCCACGCACGAGCCCATAATGGCAGCGATCTGCGGGACGCCGAGCGAACTCAGCCGGGCATTGTTACGGAAGATCCGCCCGAAGTGCTCCTTGTCGGGGAAAATCTCGTCCTGCATCGGCAAATAGACGCCGGCAGAATCGACCAGATAGATGATGGGAATGCGGTTTTCCAGCGCGATCTCCTGGGCGCGGAGGTTCTTCTTTGCGGTGATCGGAAACCATGCGCCGGCCTTTACGGTCGCGTCGTTCGCGACGATCAAACACAATCGCTCGTGAATGCGGCCAAAACCCATCACCGTACCTGCGGCCGGGCATCCGCCCACATCCTCGTACATCCCGCGCCCGGCGAAAAGCCCCAGCTCCATGAAGTCGGAGCCCTCATCAATCAGCGCGGCGACTCGCTCACGGGCAGTCAGCTTGCCACGCGCGTGCTCCCGCTCGATGTATTTCTCTCCACCTCCTCGCCTGACCTCCGCTGCCTGCGCATTCAGATCCTCCATCAACCGCCTAAAATACGCTTTCCTGGCCTCGTACGTCCCGTTTTCGCTGAGCGGTGAGCCGAGCGGGAACACTGGATTTTCAGTCTGTATTTCGGCCATCAGAGCAATCCACAAGAACGAAGGTGCGGACGAAAACTACCATCTTCGGACCCGCCACGAAGGCTGCCTTCACGCAAAACCATGCAAAAACGCCCGACGCAGAACTGCACCGGGCGTCGAGATGTGCAGGGCGGCGGGCTGCTAAGAGGCGGTTGATTTAATCGTCAAACGCGCTGTCGTTGACACCATCCCCCTCACCCCGTCCCTCTCGTCTGGGAGAGGGGGTTTCGTTGGAAAGATTGACGTCGCTCCCCGCAATTTTCGGTATTTCAACAGCCTCCTAAATGAGCGTCGCCATCTTCTGCAGGATCAAGGCCCGATCCTCGCCGGTCGTATCGTGGATGAGGCTGACCATCCGGTTAAGGTCGCCACGTGCTTTCTTCATGTCCTTCTCGTCAAGCTCGCCCCAAACGGAAAGGATTTGCGTCCTGACACGTTCCCAATTCGACTCCATCCGCTCTTTGCTCATACGTCCCTCGTGTGGTTAGTGGGGCCTTCAAAGTGCAACAAGCGTCGTGCAGGAAGCGGCTCCCTGTATTTATTAACAGCCTGAAAGATACGATCCTGAGTGGCCGTACAAAAATGAAGAGCCGATCCGAAAATATCGAAGCGCCGTATTCTCAGCGCTATGCTTCGCCTCTTTCGCTGATCATGCGGAGCAGCTTCCGCTTGGCGATGGGTAGCATGGTGGCTTCCAGGGGAAAGGCCACATCGGCATTAAGACGGAATGTGGCAGGCGTGGGCAGGTCGGGATAGCGCTCCACGAGGCGCGCCTTCCACGTACGCGGAGGCGCCAGCGGAGGAAGATCGGCGGCGATGGGTTTCGTCCGAAGGCTACGGTACTTGCCGTCCTCGCCCGTAAGTGCCGACATCGTGTAGCGTAGTACAAATATGTTTCCTGCCTCATCGGGGAGGATGAGGTAACCCTCGTCCTGATACGCCGGCACGATGCCGACAGCTTCCAACTCTGCGTGTTCGTCCACAAACTCGAACAGGGTGCGTCCTTCTTCTATGACCTCGGTGAGTTGAGGCAGAGCCCAGCGAGCCAGATCCTCGGCGAGCAAGGGAGCTTCGCCGTCTGGAGGATCGAAAATTACCTCCCGCGATTCCCAGTTTACTCCTTTGATTCTGCCGGTATGGCCCTCGCGGTAGTGCTCAACGCCGTCGAGCAGATCCCGCAATGCGCGCCGGAGACGGATGAGGTCGGCTAAATGTGGGTACACACGACTTCGAACAAATGCCGTGTGTGCTTCCTTCAGGCCCGCCAGAACGCGGTAGCGCGCTGCCTCGGCGTCCGTGGCGGCTGCAAAAAGGTTGAGGTGCAGAACAGACATGAAGACGTTCCTCGCTGGGGGGACGAACGGGAACGCGGCGCCCTTTCGCTGATTCGCGGCAGCACCGCCGGGCCGTAACTACGACCGCCTTCATGCAAATTGCAAATTTCTTGCCCGAGTTCCGGCCGGGAAGCCGAATTGCACTCCCCTGCAGCCTGGACTACAACCCAAACCAGTACGTAGCCTTGACCAGAAACAGGTTCTCGACGGGCGCGCGGAAGACCTCGCCGAGTTCCTCGCCGATTCCAAATCCGTCGAAGGGCGCAAAATCTTCCCGCTGCTGCTGCCACACGAGGAAGAGCGTGGAGCCCGGCCGCCACTCCCACCGGAGGACCGCGTTGCCGCGCAGCGAACGGAAGTTGAAGTCGCGGTTGTCGAGCGTAAACGGATCGCCCCCATCGCCGGGGTCTACCATGTACTCGGTTACTCGGCCATCTTCTGTCACGGGCGTGATCGCGCCTCGATCTTCTCCATAGACATCGAAGTCGAAGGAGCCAGGGGTGCGGAACTCCTTCAGGTTTGAGTACTCGCCAGAGGTGACGAACGGCCGAGCAAACAACTGGAGCGTGAGCTCTGGTGTAAACGTCATGTTCACGCGCACACCTAGGTTAAAGGATCTCTGACTGATGTCCGCGAAGACGTACCGCGAGCCAAACGTGCCGGTCGCTGCGGGGTCGTCGATACGAGTAAAGAACTGGTCGTTGTCGTACTCAATACCATATTCAGGCTCTAGTGTAATCGAGATCGCATTGGAAGGCCGAACGCGTACCCAGAATCCGGCGTAGCGGTCATACTCGGCCTGAGCACCATTGTAGTCGTTCGGCAGTTCAGAGCGGATGCTGACAAACGCACCGCCGGAAATCCTCTTTGAGCTGTCTGTGTCAAAGTTTGCATTGATGCGAGCATCCATCGGCCGCTGAGCAATCGGTCCGCCGCGCGTCAATCGGTCGTTGAACGCAACAGGATTAAACCCAAACCCAGGGTTAACCGACCACTGGTTGCGGAATTGAATGTATCCGCCGCCACCGTAGTAGTGGTTGATGATGTCGCCATTGAAATTCGTTCCCACTCCTCCGTACTGCCAGAACTCGTAGTACTGAAGGTGTTGAGGTTCAGGCTGGTTGTACGACCAGAGGTAGTTCGCAGAGATGGCATCGGCACGACTCTGGAATCCGAGGTCGTTCACCTCAAATGCCGGCGTCGTGAGTGTGCCTGTGAGGGAGCCTCGCCACCGTCCGCCAGTCTTAGCCAGTGATGTTTCCGTGTGGAAGCCGCTCAGGCTCGTCCGCGATGAGTCTACATCAACATGGTCCGCGTCAGGGCGCTGGAAGTAGCGTTGTGGACTACGCTGCAGGCTCGTAATAATGTCTGACGAGCCGTTTACGTAGCTCGTTGCGTAGACGCCACTGACGACCCAATTACGATCGGCAAAGTTGTGCTCAAAATCCAGCCCGCCCACGTAGGCGCTGGAGGGCAGGATGGCGTCAAACAATCCCTCCGAGCCCATGCTGCGGTTCACGGCGGTGACGAGACCACCTACGACGGTAGCACCTTCGCGGAAGTCCCTTCGAAACCGCCCGACAAAATAATTGGAAAGCGGCTCTACGGGCGTACTTAGCTCTTGATTCGTGTCGTCGATGTACCGGGCATTCTCCTCCGTTGTAACGGCATTCAGCACACCGATGGACCATGGCCCAATCTTGCCGCTCACCTTGCCGGCGCCTGCTATCGTGGACTGAGATGGACTGTCAACATAGAGGATGTCGTCACCGCCGATGCCTCGTTGGGGGCTCCGGCCAATACGACGCGAATAGAAAAACGTGGGCCGGAAAGAGACGTTGTTGGTGCGCGTGCTGCCGTAGTCAAAAATGTCAACGCCCTCCAGGAAGAACGGACGCCGTTCGCTGAAGAACGTCTCGAATGCCGAGAGATTTAGGGTAGCCGGGTCGGCCTCAACCTGCCCGAAGTCAGGGTTCACCGTAGCCGTTAGTGTGATATTACTCGACAGCCCAACCTTGGCGTCAAAACCTACTCTGGGGCGGAAGTCGTTCTCGCTGTAGAACGGGTTGTCGAGATCACCAGGCGCACGTGTCAACTGGCTTGCGACGTATGGAAGAATCTCAATGCGGCGGGAAGCTGAGAGATCACGGAGGCCTTCCAGCCGACCAAAGCGGGAGACATATCCTTCCACATCGGGAAGGATGGGCGCCCAGAACGAGCTCTCACCTCTCGTCGGGATGTCCCGCTGAAACTGGATGCCCCACGTTGTCGGGCCGCTCCCCGCCGCATACCGGAGTTGAGAAAATGGGATGCGAAACTCTGCCGTATAGCCGCCTTCAAACCGGGCCACTTTGCCGTCCCACACCGCATCCCAACTGCTGTCTTCCTCGCGGTCGTTGTAGATGAGGATGTCCTGCTCAACGCCTCCAGCCGTCACGGCAAACGAGAAAGCAGTACGACCGTCGTTGTACGAGTCGATGTCAACCGAAACCCGATCGCTGCTTACGAACTCATCGCGTCGCGCGAGCGGAGCAACGATGGTAGAGGGATCCTGAACGAAGCACCGAAAACCCACGTAGAGGGCGTTTTCGTCGTACAAAACAGCTACCTCGGTTCGCTCGCTGGCCGCCGTCCCCGGGTTCGGGCCCCGCTGAATGAAGCCCGTTGACGTAGGCGCATCAGCCCAGATGAGGTCGTCGAGACGGCCATCAATATCTGGCCTAGAGGCTGTGTCTATCCGGAGGGCCGTATGTGTAACTCCTTCACTGGAATGACCCTGAGGTGAGGTCTGCGAGGAAGCGAAAGGGCATAGCAGAACTGCTAGCGCCGCGCCCACAAGGAGGCGGGACTGGGAGATCATGGCGATAGAACGGCTTGGTTACCGAGAAACCCCGTGCTATCCAGCGGGGCGTGGGCATAGGTGGAAAAGCGAGGACGTTGGGGGCGTGGTGGCGCCGCTCTACTGGTGGTTGTCGGTGCTATGACAGGTGTCGGAATTGTGGCTATTGTTGGTGCGGTTCGGGTGAGCTGACGGGCGTCCGCGCCGAGATGGTCTCTGAACGTCGCGCTTCCAATCGATGGCGGCAATGACGTGAGAGCCTTCATCGATAGAGGCCAAGATCTCCGCCTGGCTCTCTATCCAGTCCGTCTTATCCCAATCTTGGGCTTCACGCACAATAGCTTCCACATGGCGGACAACACTGCGGGTGCGCTCTTCCAACGCATCCCACCGATCATTCTCCACGTCACGAACGAGGCGCTCCACGTCTACCTGAATGCTCCGTCCGAGCTCTTCCATCTCTGCGGCCAGCGAGGCATTGAGACGCACGCGGAACTGATTGTCACGGGCGCGCTTGCGTAGGCGTTGCTCCACCGTAATCTCGCGGCGGAATGCGATCCGCTGATTACCGGCTGAAGCCGGGCCGCTCATCACCTCTGCAACCGGCACTAAGAACGCGCCGGCATGTGGCTCATGGGCCAACTCGGGATGCGGAGGGGCAGGAGGTTCGGGCGGAAGCGGTGGCAAAGGAGGCTCCGGCGGTAGTGGCGGCAACGGAGCTTCCGGAGGTAGTGGCGGGGCCGGCGGAAGCGGAGCCAAAGGAGCTTCCGGGTGAACAGGTGGCGCGGGTGCGTGCTGCGTGATGGGCTGATGGCCGCGCGCGACAAACGTGATGGCGGCCACGGGCCAGACCAATGCAAAGACGAGCGTGCATACAATCAAAAGCAAGCCGCGTGAGAGACGGTCGCGGCGCTGTTGGTCATTCAGAATCGAGCGAAGCCGCTCTTCAATCTGCGTGCCGTGCGCCATCGGGGCCATCGCCAACTCAGCCCGCTGCTGGTTGCGGAGGCCCTTTGCGATGTCGAGAAGGTGCTCGGCATAGGTGGACGCCCGCGTGCCTTCCTCCAACACGTAGTCGTCGCAGGCGTGCTCGCGCTCCACGAGGAACCGCTGGTAGCTCTTCCAAACGAGCGGATTGAACCAATGCAGCACGCAGGCTGCTTGAGCAATCCACTGCGTCAGGCCATCCAGACGACGGACGTGGGCAAGCTCGTGTGTAAGAACGACGACACGCCGGTCGGCAGACCACCGCATGGCGCCCTCAGGAAGCAGAACAACCGGACAAATCGTACCCCACGTCATGGGGGTGCGCGTGTGTGCGCTAATGCGAAGGGTGACGGCGCGCCTGAGGCCCAACTCCGCTCTGACTTCATTGGCGGCGGCCATCCAATCGGGGTCGTTCACGGGCATGGCCTTTCGTGTAAGCGCCCAGGCGCTCAGAACGCCCGCCACCCACCGCGCGGCCACGAAGAATGCGCCTAGCCCCCAAAAAAGGAGAAGGAGTGCACCGAGGCTAATCGATTTCGAGGCCGGCTCTGCATAAACCAGAGAAGCACCTGAAAGCCCTGCAACCACGCTTCCTACCCGTGTATCGGGGATAGCCAAGGTGACTTCCTCATCCAACCCCAGCAAGCCCTCCATCAGGAAGAACCGGAACCTGCCAACCCGGCACTGCCACCAGCAACGCCGGCATAACCAGAACGGCAATAAAGGCGAGCACCCAAACGGTGTGTCTCGTGGCCGCCGATGCTCTGGCTATGAGGCGTGTTGCCAGAAGCGCACAGACCAGAACGATGGCGCCTTTGAGCGCCGTGACAAGAAGGAGTGCCGACCATGCATCGGTGCGGAGGAGGTCGAGAGCGTACATGTCAGCGTCCCTCGGATTTAGCAGTTTCGATGAGTTGAGAGAGCCGATCGAGGTCTTCCGCGGAAAGTTCTGCGGCGGCTTCGTCAAGCAGAGCGGCCATGGCCTGTGCCGCAGAATCGTTGAAGAACGTGCTCATCACGTGGCGGAGCGCCGAGCGGCTGGCCTTCTCGGGCGCCACGGTTGAGGAGTACACGTAGCGCGGCCCTTCCTGAATGTGCCGAAGGTGGCCCTTTTCCTCAAGGATGCGGAGCATCGCGCGTACGGCGGAGTAGCTGGGCGGCTTGGGCAGCAACCCCATCACCTCGTTGGCGGTCGCTTTTTCCAGCCGGTAGATGATGTCCATGATTTGCCGCTCGCGGCGGCTGAGGTCGATCGCAGCCATTGGGCTCTGATTCGGGTTAGTGGGTCCGTACGGACGCTTTTGAGGGGAGTTGCGCAATGTGCTAATTATTTAGCATGTCGCAAGGTAGGGCGCTTGGCCCGGCTCGTCAAGTCCATTCTATTTTCAACGAGCCAGGCACGCATAACCGTTGCGAGCTTGAGACTACGGAGTGCCTGCTCGCAAACTATTTCTACAACGCGAGAAAACCCGGTTTCGCACGCCTATCCTTTCGCGGCTCCACGCATCATCTCAAATAGGGCCAGCACGCCTTCGCGGTCCTGCTTGATGAAGTCGTTGAACTGCCCGCCCGAGGCCAGCACCTCGCCGCCGTCCAGAACAATGGTATCGCCCGAGAGGTAGCTGGACAGGTCGGACAAGAGGAAGACCACAAGGTTGGTCAGCTCCTTCGGCTCGCCGAAGCGGCCCAGTGGTACGCGCTTTTTCATCATCTCGGCGATTGACGGATCGGGCACGAGGCGCGACCACGCACCCTCCGTCGGAAACGGCCCCGGCGCGATGCAATTCAAGCGGATGCCGTACGTCCCCCACTCCGCCGCCAGTGATTTGGTCATGGCCACGATTCCCGCCTTGCTCACGGCGCTCGGAAGTACGAACGCACTGCCGGTCTCGGCGTAGGTCGTAGCAATGGACAGCACCACGCCCGGCGTTCCACGCTCGATCCAGCGCTTCCCGCAACCGTGCGTGCAGTAGAACGAGCCGTAGAGGTTCGTCTTCACGATGGCGTCGAAGCCGTTGGGGCTGAGGGTGTGGCTCGGTGCGAGGAAGTTAGCCGCCGCATTATTGACGAGGTGCGTGATAGGGCCGCTGCGTTCTTCGGCCTCGGCGAGGAACGCCTCCACGATCTCAGCCTCTCGGACGTTCATCGACACCCACTCGGCCTTGCCGCCAGCCTCACGTATCGCTGCCACGGTTTCCTTCAGGGGGTCCACCCTCCGCCCACCAATCGTGACCGTCGCTCCCAGCGAGGCGCAGCGTTCGGCCATGTGCCGCCCAAGGCCCGTTCCTCCCCCTGTAATAATGATGTGCTGGTCTTTGAGGATGTCGGGAGCAAAGAGTTCGGGCATGAGGAATAATGTAGGGGCGGTCCGATGGATCACCCAGGGATGGAAACAGTTACGGCAACCCGCCGGATCACCCCTACGTGGATTGGATTATGAAACACCGAGGGCACACTGCCGGTGTGACCCTACGATAATGATTCTTCACGGTCGGATCGATCTAATTCTCACGCGTCGACAGCGCCGCCGTGACATCAGCCAGAGCGCCGTCGCCGTTGTGATCCACACCGATGGCACCGCGGAAATAATCCTCCACGTCGAAGTCGTCCACCTGAATGGCGTCGTTGCGGGCGGCCTCTGCACGAGACATCATCTCGGCTTCATCGGACGTAATCAGACCAGCCTCCAGCGCTTTCCCAACGAGCTCGGCCGGACGCTCCTTCGGAAGCACGCCACTCTTGACGCCCGCGTTGATTTTCTTCGCGATGCCGTCCGCCTTGTACGCCAGCACCATGGCGTTCTCGTAGCGCCCGAGTGGATGCGAGGTGTCGTCGGGTACGAAGACGCCGCCAAACAAACGGTCGCGCTGCTCGCCAGGTACCATCATGGCCGCGGCCACCTTGTGTCCCAACTCGTCGGATGGGCCGGACGAGAGGCGGTTGAAACGACTCCACGCGGCCACTGGGCCTCGCATCAGCCAGGTCAGGCCGGGCACCCTCATGTTGGCAAAGAGGCCATCGAAACCGATCTGGATTTGATGGAGCGCATATTCGAGCGCCCAGCGCATAAAGGGCTCGTCCTCCTTCCGGCGGCCCTCGGCCTCAAACCGCACGAGTGTGGCCGAGCCGAGGTACATCCACGAAAAGATGTCTGCGAAACGACCCGTCAGCTTCTCCTTGCGCTTCAGGTCACCGCCGAGCGTGCCCATCGCGACATCCGCCAGAAACGCGAACGTAGCGCTGCTCCAGGCAATCTTTCGCCAGTATGGCGCCGCGATGCCCGACACCGGCGACGAAGCCAAACGGCCCCGCGTAACCGAAAGAGCGATGGCCCGTGTCTTGTTGCGCACCACGTGCCCGATGTGCTTCCAGAACACGCTGTCGAAGGCCTTCACGTCCCAGTTCGTTAGCGCCTGCATTTCGGTTAAGGCGTACGGATGGCAGCGGATGGCGCCCTGCCCGAAGATGATGAGCGTACGCGTAAGGATGTTGGCGCCCTCTACCGTGATGGAAACAGGCAGGCCGATGTATGCGTGCGCGAGCGTGTTACGCGGCCCCCGCGAGATGCCGTTGCCGCCGAGAATGTCCATTCCGTCGTTGACGGACTTGCGGAGAAGCTCGGTGGTGTGGTACTTCATCATGGCGGTGACGACGGCCGGCTTGGCGCCGCTGTCGAGGCCGCCGCAGGTGTAGCGCCGCGCGGCTTCCGTGAGGTACGCCCAGCCACCGATGCGCGCGAGCGGCTCCTCGATGCCCTCGAACTTGCCGATGGAGAGGCCAAACTGCTTGCGGACGAGCGCGTGGGCGCCGGCCACCCGCGCCGCGGCTTTGATACCACCCGTGGCTAACGCCGGAAGCGAAATGCCCCGCCCCGCAGCGAGGCTCTGCATCAGCATCCGCCAACCCTTGCCGACACCTTCGGCGCCCCCGATGATCGCATCTTCGATCTTGACGACCACGTCGTGTCCTTCCGTCGGGCAGTTCCAGAAGGGAACGCCGAGCGGATCGTGCCGCTTGCCGAGCACCACGCCGGATGCATCGGTCGGAATCAAGGCACAGGTGATGCCCCGGTGTTCTCCGCCACCCAAAAGATTCTCCGGGTCGCGGAGTTTGAACGCGAGGCCGAGCAACGTGGAAATGGCCGCGAGCGTGATGTAGCGCTTGTTCCAGTTCAGCCGGACGTACAACTCGCCGTCCTCCCCCCTGAACACCACACCGTCCGACGTCATGGCGCCTGCGTCGGAGCCCGCCGTGGGCTCGGTGAGAGCGAAGGATGGAATCTCCTCGCCCCGTGCCAGCCGCGGGAGGTAGTAATTCTTCTGCGCCTCCGTGCCGTAGTGCATGAGGAGCTCGGCCGGACCGAGCGAGTTGGGCACCATCACCGTAATGCCCAGCGAAGACGATGACGAGCACACTTTGGCAATCACCGCGCTGTTACCGCTCGGCGAGAATCCGTACCCGCCGTATTCCTTCGGGATAACGAGGCCAAAGAACCGCTGGTCCTTGATGTACTGCCACGTCTCGGCAGAAAGATCGCGGCGCTGCCAGATCTCCCAATCGTCTGCCATCGCGCAGAGCTTCTCCACCGGGCCGTCCAGGAATGCCTGCTCTTTATCCGAGATGCCCGCGTAGTCCTCGGCAAGCAATTTCTTGAAATCCGGCTTGCCGGAGAACAGTTCGCCTTCCACCCACACCGTGCCGCCGTCGATGGCCTCCTGCTCGGTCTGCGATATAACCGGGAGGAAATCGTGGGCCTTCATCGTCTTCATCACGCCTAGCGACAGCACGCGGCGAATGGGTGGGATGACGAACACGAGCGAAATCACAGCCACGAGGCCAATCAGCCAGACCGGCGCTCCGAGGCCGATAAGTGTAGCGAGCCCCAACGCGGCCCAGAGCCAGAATGGGGCACCCACATAACCGAGTGCAAACATCACGAACGCGGCACCAAGCGCCAGCGCCCACCACGGAGCGACGGAGGAGAGCGCACCATAGGCAGAATCGAGAAAGCTCATGATGGTCCGTTGGTTAACGGTGTTAAGTATCAGCAGCAAGAAAACCGCGCTTAAGCGCGGGATCGGCCTTCTGTTGTTCGTTGTGCGAAGTTAACAGTGTAAACCCGGAATTGGTTTCGTGCAAGTTTGGCGGTTTCGATTGCGGGGAGATCTCTTACGGCTTGGGGAGTGTCGTACGATTCGGGGATTTCCCAATCGTGTGGTCTTCCGTGCCACGCAGATTCCACCTACCGTCATCTCCGCGAAGGCGGGGACCCATTCCAGGAGGGTAGCGAAAAGCATGGCCAATACCCGTAGGGACACGGCATGCCGTGTCCCCGGTTACTTGCGGGCAAGGATAGATCAGCAAACACGTTGAAGCGCACCCCTTCGCACGCATACTTTCCGATCTTCGATTCACATCATCAGCATCTACCCTCCCCCATGTTTCAAGCTCCTCCTGAAGGACTCGGCACGTTTTACCTCGGCAGGAAAGTCGACTCCGACACTTGCGACAAAACCGAGGAGCCCATCCTCTACGACTCAGAAGATCTGACGACGCATGCTTTCATCGTCGGGATGACGGGAAGTGGGAAGACAGGTCTCGGCATTGGGATTATCGAGGAAGCCGTGCTGGATAAGATCCCCGTGATCATCATCGATCCGAAGGGTGACATGGGCAACCTGCTCCTCGCCTTCCCTACGTTCAACCCGGCGGAGTTCGAGCCGTGGATGGACCCGGCTGAGGCGCAGCGCGAAGGCATCACGGCTGCTGAATTGGCGCAGAAGAAAGCCGATTTGTGGAAGAACGGCCTCGCCGGGTGGGGGCAGGACGGCGAGCGTATCCAACGCTACAAGGACTCGGCTGAGTTCACGATCTACACACCGGGCTCGGACGCAGGCGTGCCGGTTTCCGTGCTGGGGTCTTTCGATCCGCCGCCCGTCGATTCGCGCTCGGGCGAGGCGTTCACGGAGCGTGTTGATTCTTCCGTGGCCTCCCTCCTCTCGCTGATCGGTGTCGATGCCGACCCCTTGCAAGACGGCGAACACATCTTCCTCGCAAAAGTGATCGGAGATGCCTGGGCTGCAGGACGCAGCCTCACGCTGGCGGATTTAATCGGCGCCTTGCAATCCCCGCCATTTGAGAAACTCGGTGTGATGGAGGTGGACAACTTCTTCCCCCCGAAAAAGCGAAACGCCCTCGCAATGCGCCTCAACGGGCTCGTGGCGTCTCCAGGGTTTGCCGTGTGGGCGCAAGGCGAGCCCCTCGATGTCGACCGTCTTTTCTTCGGCGACGACGGAAAGCCGCGCGTCTCGGTCTTCTCCATCGCCCACCTTGACGATGCTGAGCGGATGTTCTTCGTCACGAAGCTGCTGGGCGAGATCATTGCTTGGATGCGCCGCCAGCCGGGCACGGGTAGCCTCCGCGCACTCCTCTACATGGACGAGATCTTCGGCTACCTCCCTCCCACGGCAAACCCGGCTTCTAAAAACCTCTTCCTCACGCTCCTCAAACAAGCCCGCGCGTTCGGCCTCGGGATCGTCCTCTCCACGCAAAACCCGGTGGACATGGACTACAAGGCGCTCTCGAACTGCGGCACGTGGTTCGTTGGCCGCCTGCAAACCGAGCGCGACAAGATGCGCCTCCTGGACGGCCTCGAAGGCGCGTCGCAGAATGCTGAGTTTGATCGCAGCCGCATGGACAAGATCCTCTCGGGCGTTGGCAAGCGGACGTTTCTCCTGCACAACGTCCATGATTCCGAGCCTGTGCTGATGACTACACGTTGGGTGATGTCGTATCTCGCGGGCCCGATGACACGGAAACAAATCAGCCGGTTGATGGAAGCTCGGAAGGCTGCCGCCATCCCCGCCGATCAGGCGATGGAGAACATCACGACGGCGACAGAAGCCCTGGCCGAGGCCCCTGCGCCGGCTGCCGCATCCAGCCCTCCGGTTCTGCCCGGAACCATCCCGCAGGTCTTCGTGGCCTCGTCGGGAGGCTCGGTGGACACCTACCTGCCGATGATGCTGGCCCGCGCCGAGGTGCCCTACAGCCGCTCCTCCATCAAACTCAATCACCGTGCGAATTACACGTTCCTCGCGGAGGTCGCCACGGACGCACCCGACTGGCACAGCGCCGATGTGTTGGATGAACGTCCGCAATCGGATGCGCAACCGGCCGAGGGCGCTACGTTTGCAGAACTCCCCGCTGCGCTCGCAAATCCATCCACGTTTGAAAAGGCGGATGACAGTCTGAAGCGGTGGCTCCAGAGCGAGCGCCCATTGACGCTATTCAAGAGCAAGACGCTGAAGACGGTATCCGACCCGGGCGAGGACGAGCGGTCGTTCCGCATCCGCCTGACGCAGATTGCCCGCGAGGCACGCGACGAGAAAAAGAACGCCCTCCGCGAGCGGTATCAGAAAAAACTGGATGCGCTGCATAAACGCATGAGGACAGCCGAGACCGCCGTGGACCGAGAAGCTTCGCAGGCCAGCCAGCGCAAGATGGATACGGTGATAAACATCGGCACATCGATTCTGGGCGCGTTCCTCGGAGGCAGTCGGCGGTCCAGTGTTAGCCGGATCGGGACGGCCGCGCGAAGCGCCGGGCGGGCGCGGAAAGAATCGGCGGATGTCGCCCGCGCGGAGGCCCGCCTCGACGACCTGAAGGCACGGTACGCCGACCTCGACGCCGAACTAACCCGCGAACTCGAAGACCTCGACCTGATGTTTACGCCGGAGACCGAAGAGCTGGAGACCATGGAGATCAAGGCGAAGCAGTCGGAGATGCACATTACCGAACTGGCGCTGGCGTGGGTTCCGTATGCGAAGGATGCGGAGGGGCGGTTGGTGCGCGTGTAACGTGTAGGGGGGCGATATATCGCGCCCTTGCGGTGGACGATGACGACCCTAGTCGCGCACGAACTCCCTCTTCTTTGTCCACGCCAGCACACTCTCTTCCGAACGAATCCACTGTTCTAGATACTCTCTGTGTTGGAGATAGTCCGCACCTCGAAGCAGTGGGAATATGCTTTGCAAGAATTCCATGCGTTGCTCGTGGTAGGGCACGAGACTACTCCACGCCCCAGAAGAAGTTGGAAGTAGGGAAAGTCGCTGGAAATCATCTATGCTGTCGTTGGTTTCAAGAAAAAGCTCGACGAATCGTAGGCGTCGCACATCTTCGAAATTGCAGATGACGTCGAATAGGAGCGCCATCAATAGAGAATTGTGGCCCTCTGCCCGAATACGA